>NZ_JAYUPA010000833.1:0-3166 GCF_043760365.1 Armatimonas sp. | reverse complement strand
GAGCTGCACCTGGTTCCCGAGATGACTGTGGCAGAGAATGTCTTTTTGGGGCATCTCCCGGCTAACAAAACAGGCTGGGTGGACAAACGCAGCCTCGTGGCGCAGACGATTGCGAATCTGGAAGACTTGGGTATCAAGCTCGATCCGCAGGCTAAAGTGGGAGAGCTCTCGCTGGCGCAGCGGCAAATGGTAGAGATCGCTAAGGCGCTCTCGCGCGAGGCGAAAGTGATCGCTTTCGACGAGCCCACCAGCTCGCTCTCGGCGCGAGAGGTGGAGACACTCTTTGCCATCATTGACCGGCTCAAGCGGCAGGGCAAGGCGATTCTCTATGTCTCACACCGTATGGACGAGATCTTCGCTATCTGCGACACTGTAACGGTTCTACGCGATGGTAAGCATATCGAGACGGTTCCAAGCGCCGAAACCGACGCGGCGGGCGTGGTTAAGAGCATGGTGGGCCGTGATATCTCCGACATCTATGGCTGGCGACCACGACCTGTTGGGGAAACCGTGCTTTCAAGCCACGGCCTGACAGTGCGCGGTGGCGAGATTCTGGGGATTTTTGGCTTAGTGGGCGCGGGCCGGACAGAGCTACTGAAAGAAATCTACGCGAACCCGGCGCAGAGCATTAAAAATGGCGTTTGCCTCTGCCCGGAGGACAGAAAAAGAGAGGGCATCGTCCCCGTGCGCTCCGTGGCGGAAAACATCAATCTTTCTGCGAGGCGGCGCTTCTCTAAGCTTGGCTTCTGGATCAACGAGCCCGCCGAGCGCAAGAATGCGACCCAGCAAGTCGAGGCAATGCGCGTGAAGACCCCGAACCTGGAGCAGCAGATTGGCTTGCTCTCGGGGGGGAACCAGCAGAAGGCCATTCTCGGACGCTGGCTGAGTGAGGACGTGAAAGTGCTGCTCTTAGACGAGCCGACGCGGGGCATTGATGTGGGAGCAAAGCGAGAGATCTACGATATTTTGTATGATTTATCGGAGCGGGGCGTGGGCGTGGTAGTGGTGTCGTCGGACTTACCCGAGGTGCTGGGCGTCGCAGACCGCGTGCTCGTGATGCGCCAGGGAGCGATCTCGGCGGAGTTCACGCGCGAGGAAGCGACGCCGGAGAAGTGCTTGGCGGCAGCACTGCCCATTGCGGAGGCAACCCCATGAAAAAGCTCTGGCAGAACAATGGAATGCTGCTGGTATGCGCCCTGCTCTTTCTGGTGCTCTCCTTTACCGTTCCGAACTTCGCCACCGTGGAGAATGCTAAGGGCCTGACAATGTCCGTCACCACCGTGGGGATCGTGGCGTGTACGATGCTCTTCTGCCTGGCGGCGGGCGACTTCGATCTCTCCGTGGGCTCCGTGGTGGCGCTGGCGGGCGTGGTGGCGGCGCTGACAATCAATAAGACCAATAGTATCGGGCTGGCGATTGCGATTCCCGTGGCGCTAGGCTTTGGCGTCGGGGCGGTCAATGGTTTTGTGATTGCGCGGCTGGGGATCAACGCGCTCATCACGACGTTGGCGACCATGCAGATTGTCCGTGGGGTTGCGCGCCTACTGGCGGATGGCTCATCGGTGGGAATCAGCAACGAGGCGTTTGGTCAGCTCGGGCAGTACAAGCTTCTGGAGTTCCAGTCGCCGGTCTGGGTAATGGTGCTGTGCTTTATTGTTTTTGGCTTGCTACTCAACAAAACGATCTATGGACGCAACACGCTCGCCATTGGTGGCAACGCCGAGGCGGCGCGGCTTTCCGGGGTGAATGTCGCCCGCACCAAGATCCTGATCTTCGCCGTTCAGGGAGCCGTGGCCGCACTGGCGGGCGTGCTGCTGGCCTCACGGGTGTCGTCGGGACAGCCCAATACGAGTGAGGGACTGGAGCTGCAAGTGATATCGGGCTGCGTGCTGGGCGGCGTCTCACTCACGGGCGGCGTCGGCACTATTAGCGGGATGATAGTCGGGGTATTCATCATGGGTGCCGTGCAGAATGCGATGAACCTGCTCAATATCCCCACTTTCTGGCAAGCAGTCGCAAGTGGCGCGATCCTCCTGGCCGCCGTGCTCCTAGACAAGCTCAAGAACCGAAAAAGCGCCTGAGCTTCTGAACCCACCCGCCTCGGACCCACCCGCCTCGGACCCACCTGCCTCGGACCCACCTGCCTCGTCCCTCGGCACCCTCCCTCAGGGCCGGGAGGGTTTGGGTCGGCAGCGGTAGGTTCGTACTTTCCACACTCGCCATTGCTGTGAGCGGCAAGTCTTTGAGATGCGCTGTGGCCAGATCCAGTGCCTCGGCCAGCTCGCGAAGCCGACGGCGGCGAGCGGGGAGAATAAAGAATTTACGAGCTTCTTGCTCCAGCCGAGGAAGCATCGAGCGCATCCCCGACTGTGGTGTCCGTCGTGCCAGAGCCAGCAGCGCATCATGAAGCACATCAAGCTCCGCGCCCCGATCCTCCCAGAGCGCGACAAGCACGAGAAACACGGTGGCATCGGGCTGTGCGCCGTACCCCCGAACGGCATCCTGTCGCTCTTTGTGCTCTTTCTTGGCCCCACGCACGTGCGGCTCCCGTGCCGTCAGCCACTCGCCCGTGAGCCTCGGCTTCCCGTCCTCGGGATCCAGCACCATCCCCTGTTCCTCCAGCACCTTAGCCGTCTTTGAGCAGCGCCGCAGGTCAATCATGGGAGTCGCTGGAGTTGTTTTCGTCAGCAGGAACTGGCAAGTTTTCTATGGTCTGTGGCACATCGGCGATAAGAGGCAGGTCTTTCCACTGCGCGGTTGCGTCTTCGATGGTTTGATACGCCTCTTTGAACTCAGCCGGAAGCGGTGCCCAGAAAGAAGGTTTGAGCAACTTGAGAGCACCGCGGAGTGCGGGCGTGGGCTGGGTGCGTGCCAGGGTTTCCAGAGCCAGTGCCGCGGAGATCGCGGCGGCCTGTAGCTGGTCGTCGAGGCGCAGTTGGCGAATCAGTGCGATGAGCTGGGGAATCTCGCTGGGGCTAGGGTGCTCACCGAGGTGGTTTGCCAGGACGAGAATTGCGGCATGGGAAGCTTGCAAAATGTCCGGGTCATAGATCTTTCGTAGCGCTAACAGCGGCTCGACGGCGCGCGCATCACCGATGTGACCTAGTGCCTCGACGGCGCGGTAGCGCACCAGTGTGCTGTCCGTGCCCAGAGCCTCCAGAAGTGC
>NZ_JAYUPA010000832.1:0-9047 GCF_043760365.1 Armatimonas sp. | reverse complement strand
CAGCCGCTGGATGGCTTGTTAAAAAAATACCCTGACACGCTGACGCGCGTGCATCCGAATCTGAAGAAAGAGCTGAGCGTTGACGGGCACGTGTACTCCGTGCCGTACGCCCAGTTTGTGCAGGCACTCTACTACCGAAAAGATCTCTTCCGCGAGGCTGGGCTCGATCCGAATCGTGCGCCGCAGACTTGGGATGAGTTCTACAGCTACTGCCAGAAGCTCTACGATGAGAAAAAAGGGCAGTGGGGCTTTACGTTTCCTCCCTCAGACGGGAGCTGGTACTGGATTAACTTTCTCTACGCGGCGGGCGGCGATGTCACGCGACAAAACGAGAAAGGGCAATACGTGGCCGACTTCAACTCCGAGGCGGGAGAGAAGGCGCTGGCGTTCTATCGGAAACTGATGACGACAAAAGGTGTGAGCACTAAGTCCACAACACGCTCGCAGGACATCTCGACAGGGAAGCTTGCCATGTGGTTTAGCTACCAGAGCGATGACCTGACCAACATGAACTCCTTTGATCTGAACCCCTCGCTGATCGGGATCGCCCCGCTGCCCAAAGGCCCGACGGGGCTACGAGGCAACGAGCTCAATGCCTCAATGTGGGGGATAAATGCTTCCGTCAAAGACGAAAAGAAGCTTCAAGCCTGCTACGATTTTGTGAACTTTATGGCCAGCGAAGAGGCCAGTAAGATTCGTGTGCAGGCCTATGTGGAGAACGGGCTAGGGCAATTGGTCAACCCGAAAGAGCTGAAAAAATGGGGTTATGAGGAGTTCATCACGGCATCGGCGCGTCCGTGGCTGGAGTCGCAGGAGGCGCTCTTTGCCTCGGGTAAGCCAGAGCCCGCCGGGCCGAACATGGCGTTTATCTACAAGCTTCTGGACGAGCCACTGGATCAGGCGACACTCTACCCCGATCGCTCGATCAAGCAGATTCTGAGTGCGGCGGAGCAAAAAGTCAACTCGAAGCTCCTGAACTACGCCGACCCCGCCACCGTGGCGCAGCGCCGGACGGTTGCGAGTGGGATCGCGGGCGTGATCCTGGCGCTCCTCACAGTGCTGCTGGGGCGCGTCTTAATGCAGACGTGGCGTGGCCGAAAGCTAGCCACAGCGAGTGCGGCGGGGAGCAAGCTGCCGCTACGCACGCACCTCGCAGCCTGGGCGTTCATGCTTCCCGCCGTCTTCTCGGTGGCACTCTGGGCCTATTTCCCCTTGCTCAAGGGCATGGTCATGGCCTTTCAGGACTACCGCATTCTGGGCGACTCGAAGTGGATCGGGCTGGATAACTTTATCGAGGCGGCGACTCAGGAGACTTTTTGGAAGGGTTTTTACAACGCCTTCGCCTTCACCGGCTGGCTGCTGGGCTTGGGGTTTATGCTCCCGATTATTCTGGCGCTGATGCTCAATGAGATTCCCAAGGGGAAAGTTATCTACCGGGTACTCTACTACCTGCCTGCCGTCACCACCAGCGTGATTGTCGCGATGCTCTGGAAGCAGTTCTTCGACGCCAGCCCGCAGGGTTTCGCCAACGCCCTGCTCTCCGTGTTTCATATCGAGCCGCAGAAGTGGCTGCAAGACCCGGCGCAGGCCAAGTTCGCGGTTGTCTTGCCGCTGATCTGGGCGGGAGCGGGGCCGGGGAGCATTATCTATCTGGCGGCACTGCAAGGCATCCCCGATGAGATGTACGAGGCGGCGGACCTCGACGGCGCGGGCGTGCTCACCAAGATCTGGCGCATCACGCTGCCTACGCTCTCCCCGCTGATTATCATCAATCTCGTGGGCGCGACCATCGGGGCTTTCAAGATCATGGAACCCGTGCTCGTCCAGACCGCAGGCGGTCCGGACTACGCCACGCACACCATCGGGCTGGAGATCTGGTACAACGCCTTCATGTTCCTCAAGTTCGGCTACGCCACCGCCGCCGCCTGGATGATGGGCCTCGTGCTCGTCAGCCTGACCATCTACCAGCTCCGGGTTCTGCAAAACGTGAAGTACAGCACGGCAGGAAAATAAGTTTCGTTGCGATGAGTGCGGAGAGAAATGAGTTTTGTGAATTTCTTGTGGACTTTTCGATTAGATGCCGAGCTTGAGTCTGTTCGTGTCGAATTGGTTAGAGCATCCCTTAAGAATGGTGAATGGGAGCGGATTCCTGAATCACTCAGGAGGGCTGCTTCGCAAGGCACGAACCACGATTCACACCCAAGTCGCGGCGCAGTACGGTAAGGACTCCAACGAGCTGGCGGCGGTCGGGCTGAAGAAGACCAGCGAGTACAAGCCGCGCACTCGGAAAGCGGACACCGCCGGTTAGAGCGGCGGTGCTGAAGAGCCTTCGGCTGCAAAGGGCGTGCCGCCCATAAGAATCCGGAGTTCGGTATGGCCCGAAGCGGCCTTTGTAGCGCGAAGCGCTCTCCCGTCCTGCCGCTCCAACCGGCGGGACTCGGCGCGTGGGATACAATCAGCGTATGGAAACCAACTCACAGGAGCAGGTGCTGGCGTGGCTTGCGGCGCACCCGTATGGCGATCAGGACGAAAATGGGGTGGATTTATCTCTGCTCAAGGAGAACCTGAAGCTGACACCGCGTGAGCGACTAGCAAAACTCCAGCACGTTTTGATGACAATCCCAAGAGGGGCACATGTTACCCACAGACCTGGAAGCAATTCTTAGAGTCCTCCACGATGCCAGTGTGCGTTTTGTCGTCATTGGTGGAATCGCCATGCGCCTGCACGGCTGTGCGCATATCACCCAAGATGTGGATGTGAGCTATGCGCGGGATCGTGAGAACCTGAAGGCGCTTGCGCAGGTACTTGCGAGTCACCATGCCCGGCTTCGTGGCATTCCCGATGATCTTCCGTTTATCCTGGACGAGTTCACCTTTCGCAATGTCCAAAACCTAACACTTCAGACCGATTTGGGTGAGGTTGATCTCCTCGCGGTGCCCGATGGAGCGGACTCGTTTGAGGGGCTGTGGGAGCGCTCCTTGGAAATGAGCCTCGGCGAGTTCACTGTCCAAGTGGCCTCGATTGACGATCTCATCGCCATGAAACGCGCCGCCAACCGCCCCAAAGACCAGGCGCACCTCTACGAGCTGTTGGCGCTCAAGAAGCTCCTAGAAGAAGGTTAGCAACGCAAGAGGCTACTGCTCGATGCTGGCCTGAAGCGTGGGAACGAGCTGTTTCTTGCGCGAGACGACGTGGCCTAGATCGAACTCGGTGGCGTTGACGCGGGCGAAGGGGAGCACGTCCACCATCGTGCGCTCGCCGACAACCAGCAAGCGGCTCACGCCATCAATCACATCGGTCACCATCAGGCAGACAAGCGCGTGGCCCTCACGGACGCGGCGGATGGTCATGGCATCCAGCAGCTCCTCTTGTCGCTCCGGGAGCTCGCGCAGACTACTCACCTCGACCTGGCCGATACTGACAAGCTGCTGGGCCATCACGTAGGTCTTGCGGTCCGAGTCCACGATGTCTTCGGCGGTGCGCGACGAGAGCCCGGGCGCGGCGCTGAGCAGCTCCTCGCCGTAGAGCGCCACATCCACGCGGGCAACACCACCCAGCCAGCTTGCCATGGCCTCATCGCGTGGGGTGCTGGTGGGGGATCGGAAGACCAGGGTGTCGGAGAGAATCCCCGAGAGCAGCATTCCGGCGAGTGCGCGCGGCGGGGTGATCCGACGGGCGCGACACTGCTCGGCGACCAGAGTGGACGTGCTGCCCACGGGATCAACCATAAAGGGAATCGGGGCAGGAGTGGGCGGGTTCCCGAGCCGGTGGTGGTCCAAAACCCCAACAATCTCCGCTTCATCGGCACCGGGCACGGCTTGGCCCAGCTCGTTGTGGTCCACTAAGATCAGTCGGGCGCGCGGTGGGTGGAGGAGTGCTTTTTGTGCCGCCAGCCCCACATAGCGCCCCTGATCGTCTTGGACAATAAAGCGGCTTGATTCTGCACGCAGGAGGGTTCCCTTGTGATCTGAGAGGCGATCACGTAGGCGTACCATCGGCACGATCTCTGCCAGTGTTCCGCAGGTGCGCGACTCTAGATTACCCACGGCAAGTGCCCTCGCGAGCGCTAGGGGCGAGACCAGTCCGCAGGGGCGACCATTAGGCAGGGTGATCGGAACCGCACTCTGGCCCGCCGCAAGCTGGGCGAGCGCCTCCGTGAGAGGCGCGTCGGCGGCGACGGTGGGAGTGCGCTCTAAAATATGTCCAAAAGTGGGGGAGGCTTCCGAGAGCAGGGTAGGGACGTCTTGCCCATAGCGGCGGAGCGCATAGCGTGCCTGCTCCGAAGGCTGCCCGGCGCGCGCCGCCTGGAACTTCTCCGTTGTGTCTTGTGAGAGAAGCCACGCGTAGCCCAGTGCAGACGCAATGGCATCGGTGTCGGGGCGCTGGTGACCGATGACGTAGGTAATCTCCGGAGACCAGTCCATGCGTTCAGAGAGGGCAGGCATGGCCCTATGCTACCCTATCTGCGTTTCCGAAGCGTTTCCGCTTACGGCAGATTCTGCGGCCATTGCGGCGTTTAGCGAGGCAATAGAGACTTCTATCTGGCTGTCATCGGGCTCGCGCGTGGTGAGAAGCTGTGTCCACATCCCCGGGCGAGAGAAAGCGGCCATGATCGGGTTGCTGCGAAATTTTCCTGCGATGCGCAGCAGCTCAAACGCGACACCTGCGACGGGAAAGACCATCGCAAGCTGAATCAGAATGCGCTGCCAGAGCGGGCGGTCGTAGAAAAACGCGACAGCGAGCACCGAGAGAAAGATCACGATCACCAGAAACGAGGTTCCACAGCGCGGGTGCAGGCGGCTTGCCTCACGCACATTGGCGACCGTCAGCTCTTTTCCCGCCTCCAGCGCATTGATGGCTTTATGCTCGGCACCGTGGTACTGAAACACCCGGTAGACATGGTGCATCCGTGCGATCAGCAAGATATAGATGGTGAAGATCGAAAAGCGTACCACAAAATCCACCATCCCGAGCTGATAGCCATGCAGAGACGTGGTTTTCTTGAGTGCTTCGATCCCAAATTGGGGAAGGATCTTAAAGAGAAAGACAGCAAAGACGAGCCCTGTGATCATCGCACCGCCAATAAGCGTGTCGCTGACGCCACCGGGTTGCTTCACCGCAACGACACCCTCGGTGGGGGCAATTTGGCTATCGGGAACGACTTCATCCAGGGAGGATACAGGGATGCGGGTGTCTTCTTCGGCGATCTTGGCCGCCCAGAAGAGAGACTTCGTGCCCAGCGTCATCGCATCCACAAGAGAGAAGCCGCCGCGAAGAAACGGGAGCTTTTGCCAGGCGGGGCGCAAAATCTTCGGAACAGGCTCACACGTGAGCGCGATCTCGCCACTGGCGCGGCGAGCGGCGACGGCAAAGTGATGGGGGCCGCGCATCATCACGCCCTCGATGACCGCCTGACCCCCATACAAATCTGCCATAGTTCGTCGTTACTTCTTCAGGAACTTGGCGAACTTAGACTGGAACTTCTCAACGCGACCTTCGCTGTCCAGAATCTTCTGTTTTCCAGTAAAGAAGGGGTGAGTGTCCGAGGTAATTTCGGCGACATACAGAGGATAATCTTTTCCATCGGTCCAGGTTGTGGTTCGCTCGGTCTTGAGGGTCGAGCCCGCGAGGAAAGAAAATTCGCTGGAAGCATCTTTAAAAACGACGAGTCGGTAGTCCGGGTGGATTCCTTCACGCATGACAGTAGTGTCCTTTCAAGGCAAAACCCGACGATATCCGACCGCCGGGTGCAAGGGGCATTATATCGGCATTTCCAGGGGGCTGCAAATTCTAGGGACACTTGCCGATGTATAATCAGAGACAGAAGGCTCAACTCCAGAGCGCTTTATGAAGGAAGTAATTGTATGGAAAAACGACTAGTTGTGTTGGCACTTTTGCTGGGAACTCTCGTGAGTGGAGCAGTCGCTCAAGGAAATCAGGCTCCGGGTTTTCGTGTCTGGGTCGGGCCAAGCTTGGGCAACCGCGACTATGAGCTAGGGAAGCAGGCATTTTCGGCACTGGGCGTGGCCAAAGATATCAGCCGGGATGGATCCCTGCAGGTATTCCTGGATGCTTTCCATATTGTTGAGCGTCCTGTGGAAGTGTTGCCGCGTGTTATTAATGAGGATGTTGTCGGTCTCGGGCTGGCACGGGTTTTTCACCTGACGGATAAGGCCGGTGTTGGCTCTTTCTACGGTTTTGGTTTGGGGCTCTACCGTGATCAACGCACGGATAGCTTTCCACAGACACCAAAAACGACCCGTAACACCGTCGGGATGAAGCTTCTGGCAGGGACTAGTATTGATGGCCCGTTCTTTGTTCAGGCACAGCTCACCTATCTCAGTGGACGAAACGATTTCCAGCTCGGAGTGGGGCGTAAGTTCTAAGTGGGGCGTAAGTTCTAGCTCGCTTCCAGACGCTCTTTGGCGCGGCGCACCCAGATGGATTCCACGGGTTGCGCCGCCGCCCTGTCCCAGGCGAAGTGCGCTGCTGCACTTTCCCCTAGCTGTGCGTAGCCATCCCCGAGCAGGGTCCAGTTTTCGGGCTGGTTCACAGGATGGGGCTCCAGCCGGAGCACTTGTTTCCACTTTACAATTCCTGCTACCCAATCCTCACGTAGGTAGGAAAGTTTTGCTTCCATCCGATAGAAAGCCGCTTGGATCTCTCGGGGGAGACTCTCAGTGAACTGACTAGTAAGCTCCGCCTGCTCTTTCTCGGCTTCGGAAGTCTGGCCGCACTGCCACAGAACGGGGCTACGCTGAAGGCGGAGCTGGTAGACCAGGGGGGCGCAAGTTGTGTGCTGAAGCAGGCTCTCTAGCGCACTTAATGCCTCAGGGTAGTGGCCTTCTTCCCGTGCCAGAGCAAAGATCAGTAGCTCACGGTCTCCCCGGCGCTTTGAGGAACGGGTTGCCATGTCGAGTGCCTCGTGGGCTTTGCCTAGCTCGCCGCGTGTCAGAGCGATAGTGGCTCTGAGTAGGCTAATCTCGCGGATGGTGGTGGGGAAGCGCACAAGCACTTCTTGCGCCAAGTCATCGGCATCCGTGAGGCGTCCCAGCAAGAGAAGGCGGCGGGCTGTGTCGAGCGCTAGGTGGGTCGCGTACTCCCAGCTTGCTCCCGTGCGGGCGATGTAGGTCGCCGCTTTGAGGTGCTCCAGGCCCTCGTCGTGCCTGCCCTCAAGCGAGACGCACAGCGATTTCAGCCGTAAGCAGTCCGTTTGTTGGCTTCGGGTTGCCTGCGGATGGACGATGGTCTTTGTTACCCAGAGCAGAGCATCTTCGTAGCGGCCAATGTTGTACGCGGCAAAGGCGGCCAGGTGTTGGAAGCGCACGACCTGGTGTGGGTGGCTCGTGCTTCCTACGGCGATTCCTTCCAGCGCGAGCTTGTAGACAGCCTCAAAGTCGTTGCTGGCCTGACTGCACAGAACCTGAACGAGAAGTCGAATCGGCTCGTCGAGTGACTTCGCTGCCTGAAGTGCCGCAGCGCGCTCCGTAGCGGCTTTGCGCACATGGCCACGCGCGTCGTAGAGGTTGCCCCGTAGCAGATGGAGATCCACTGCCTGCGCCGGAGTGGCCGTGCTCAGAGCGGCGCTAAGCAGCTTCTCAGATGCACTGAGCCTCTCCAGATCCAGGTCGAGGGAGGCAAGGAGCAGGAGCGCACTATGAAACTCGTCGCTGGGCTTGATATCGGCATCAGTATTGGGGGCAGACAGGTGCGGCTCCAGAAGCACGAGCGCTTCCTCTAGCTTTCCTGCATGACTGAGACGTGCCGCAGCGGCGTAGGCGGCTGTTAGAGTATGATTTTCCATTGCTTAAGAACCGCTTCGTGGTAAGTGCGGAATGCGGGGGCGAGGGGCTGCTGGAGCAGGCGCTCCTGGACGGCGAGGGCCGCCTTCTGTGCGCCCTGATGCCAGTGTGCCTGAGCACACGCTTCGAGCTGCTGAGTATCATCAGCAGGATCAGGAGGCACTTCGGGGATTCCCAGCAGAGAGAGCGCCCAGGCCCGGCGCGCCCGGTAAAGCGCAGAGGGTTCCTGGATTGTCTCCAGTGCTGCGAGTGCACGGGCTCCCTCACCTGCCTCCAGCTCGATTGCCGCCTGCAGTAGCGTGGTCTGTGTTCCCAGGGGAGCGCGTTCGATGTCGCGCCGCGCAACGACAAAGTCATGTTGCAGACGAGCAAGGGTGATTTTTAGCCCAATATCCTCGTCTGTCAGGAGCATCGCCGACTCCTCAAGATGGTTGTTGAGCAGTAGTGCATTAGCCAAGTAGCGGCGTGAACGTGGCTCGTCCGCGAGATTTTTCAGCGCGCGCGCACGTTCTAGCATCTGGTGCCAGTCGTGCTGGGCCTCGGCGGCGTGGTAGCCCACACGGTGCGCCTCCCATTGCAGCGTGACAGGAAGCTGGGGGCGAGCCAGCGCCTTACCCACATAGCGCAGAGCATCCTGGGGATAGCCTGCGTGTTGTGCGGTAAAAGCGGTGTAGCAGAGCAGTGTCTCCACGGAGACACGCTCCGGGTAGCTCGTGAGAAGCTCTTCTTGGAGGGCAAGCGCTTCGCGGTACTGGCCGTGACGAACCAGGCGCTCCTGACGTGCAAAGAGCCGGTAGGCGGTGTCGGGAATCTGCTCGACGAGGCTGTCGGCCTGTGCGCGGGCGGCGGTCGCCGCCTCGCTCTGACCTTGCGCATCAAGGCTGCGTGCCAGATGCCGGAGAACATCGTGTTTCCCCGAAAGCCCCAGCTCAGAGCCGGACTCCAGTAGCTCGTGACAGACCTGCTCCGCCAGCTGCCACTGCCCGAGTGCCACATAGAGTCCACAGAGCCGGTAGCGTGCCTCGGCAACAAAGGCAGCCTCAGCGATGGTGGCACTTTTCAAAGCCTGCTCCAGCGAGCTTGCGGCGGCGCGAAACTTTCCCTGTGCCTGGAGCGCATCGGCTTCCTCCAGCACCACCTGCCGATTGCGACGCATCCGACCCGCGAGTGCTAGCCCAATCCCGCCGCCCAACATTCCCAGAGCAACCGGGAGCAATAGCTCAAACACAGCGCTAGTATACCTC
>NZ_JAYUPA010000831.1:0-3178 GCF_043760365.1 Armatimonas sp. | reverse complement strand
CAATACGGCGAAAAGCGCGCAGCGCACGCTCCCCTACGCGCTCCACGGTTCCATCTACAGAAAGTTCTAAGTA
The DNA here is from genome assembly GCF_043760365.1 of Armatimonas sp. GTDB lineage: Bacteria > Armatimonadota > Armatimonadia > Armatimonadales > Armatimonadaceae > Armatimonas. The sequence goes on along the minus strand of NZ_JAYUPA010000831.1, from coordinate 3,105 downwards.
CCGACTCATAGGTTTGCCATCTACTAGGACATAGGAATCGAGCCAGGGTTTCGCCAGAGTGGGATTTTCGCCCGAGAAAATAGCTCCGCCACGCTCCAGAGAGGCAGACCGATCACGTTGGAGGGATCGCCATCAATATGTGTTACAAATGGCATGGCTCCTCCCTGAATACCATAGCCACCCGCCTTGTCTAGCGGCTCACCGGTTGCCACATAGGCAGCAATCGCCTCCTCGGGCAGTGTTGCCATCGTCACGCGCGTCTCCACCACAAGAAGCTCCTGCGCGATAATCTCGCCCGGTGCCGCAACCGTCAGCAGAGCGACACCGGAGAAGACACTGTGTGTCTTTCCCGAGAGAGCGCGGAGCATCTGAGTCGCCTCATTGCTATCGGCTGGTTTTCCCAGAATAGTCCCCTCGGGCGCAACCACATCGGTGTCCACCCCAAGAATCCAGCCCGCCTGTCGCTGTGCGACTTCCTGCGCCTTGCAGAGTGCCGCCTGCTGCACATAGACTCGTCCGTCGGTGAGATGCTCCAAGGAGCTCTCCTCGAACTGGCTGACGAGAACCGTAAACTCGACCCCCAGCAGCTCTAAAAGCTGACGTCGGCGCGGGGACGCTGACGCCAGATAGAGCTTAGGCAGCAGGAGTCTCTCCCTCGGGCTTTTTCTTTGTCCGCCGCACGGCGGGCTTCTTCGGAGCGGCCACGGCTGGCTCTTCCGCTTCCGCCTGTACAGGGGGCTCGTCGTCCAGCTCCAGCATGGAGAAAGGCGACGGCTTTTCCAGGGGCACTGCTGCCTCGGGCACGGGGTCGTCGGTGCTGACTTGCTGCTCCAGCTCACGCACCCGGTTCTCCAGAGCCTCGATATCATCGAAAGCATTGGGGTCGCTGGCGCTGGGAGAAGTATCGCCGGAATGCTTTGCCTTATTAAAGGCATCGGTGATACTAAAGCCCTTGAGGCTCTCGGTGAGCTTCTCACGAACGGGACGGCCCTTCTCTTCCATTTCGGTAAAAAACCCGGGCGCATCCTGGCGTATCTGACGCACCGAGTCATCGAGCTGACGTGCCGCCTTATCAAGGGCATCTACCGCCGCTTTACCTAAGCCTAGCGTGATATCAGTGACGCGCTCCGCCGTCAGCGGGGGCATCGTCTTTAGCGTCTCAGAAGCGGCTTCCGCCTGTGCTTCAGCTTCCACAGTTGTCGTCTCCTCAGGAGTGGGGGTAGATTCGTCGTTCATACGTTTTAGGACAGTCCAAATAGAGTTTCGGTTGCGTCTTTATAAATTAGAGCGGCCCCGCATAGACATCGCGCTTGAGCACCCCGATGTAGGGCAGGTTGCGGTAGCGCTGGTTCCAGTCGAGCCCGTAGCCAATCACAAAGGCATCCGGAATGGTGAAGCCCACATAATCCGCCTCCACAGACGCACCACGTTTAGCGGGTTTGTCAAGAAACGTGATGATCTTCACCGACGCCGGAGCGCGCTGTCGCAGGTTGCGTAGCACATAGCTCAGGGTGTGCCCGGTGTCAATAATATCCTCGACAATAACAACATGGCGCCCCTCGATGGAGTCATCGAGATCCATCGTGAGCCGCACTTCACCGGTGGAGGCAATCCCGCTATAAGACGAGACTCCCATCAGGTCCATGGTGAGCGGCAAGTCAATGGCACGCATTAGGTCGGCAAGAAACGGCAGTGATCCCTTGAGAATGGTTACCAAGTGCAGGTCGCGGCCTGCATAGTCCTGGGTGAGCCGCGCTCCCAGCTCGCGAACTCGCTGCTGGATCTGCGCCTCACTGTAGAGCACCTCTTGAATATCATCGTGCATCGGATGGGGCATGACACTATTGTACCGTGCCAAAAGCACATTCAGCCTTCGGTGCGTGTTCGGACGATCACCGGGTTGCCACTCAGTAGAGTTCGCGCCACACGCTCCACCTCACTGCGCTTCACCGCCTCAATACGCCGAGTAAACTCCAGCTCAAAGGCAGCTCCCAGCCCACTGCTTTCCGCCCAGACGATAGTGCGGGCGCGTGTGAGGACAAGCTGTCGCTGCTGGTTTCGCTGTGCCAAGAGCAGTGCCTTCGCGCGGGCAATCTCGATCTCCGGGATTGGCTTTTGGGCCGCCTCAGCGAGGGTCGTGAGGAGTGCTTGCTTCATTAAAGCGGGATCCTGGTTTCCCAGCAGGTAGGCACTCCAAAGAGTGGCATCGCGCGCAGGGAGAAGCTGCGAGCGCACCTCATAGGCCAGCGACTGGTCATCGCGTAAGCGGAAGAGGCGGCACGCCTTCCCCAGCCCCAGAACCGCATCCAGAACGAGCAGTGCTGCCCAGTCTGTGCGCGCGGCCGGCTGGCTTAGACCAGGGAAAAGATAGCCGACCGCCAGTGCGGAGACCCCTCTTAGCGACGGGACAAAACGATCACGCAGGCCTAGCGGGATTGGCTCCGTGGTCGGGAGCAGCTCTTTCGTGCCCACAGAGCGCTGGCTCCAGTCACCAATGTTCAGGCTAGTCTCTACCCAGCGCCGCGCCACATCGGCCTCGAACTTGCCCACCACCGCAATCGTAGTGCGCTCTGGTGTACAGTAGCGCCCGTAGAACGCCTGGACATCGGCGACGCTCACACGGCGGAGACTCTCGCTATCTCCTTGCACGGCCAGCTCCGTTCCCAGTGCCCGTGCCTGAAGCGTCCGCAGGAGCCGAGGCACAAGATCTTCGTTCCAGAGTGTCACCGCGCGAAGCTGATCCGTGCGCGCCTGCTCAAGTGCTCCCTCGGTAAAGCGCGGCTGTGCCAGAGTGTTGAGTAGCAAGGCCTGTGCCGACTGCACCAGCGCCGCCTCCGTCGGAGGGCAGACACTCCAGAGGGCGAGCTGATTGCCATCGTATTGGGTTCCGAGCACTCCAAACCCGTCCACATCGCGCTGGAGTAGCTCCGGAGTGCGCCCCTGTGAGTCGCCCCCCAGCATACGTGCCAAGAGGGCGGCGATACCTGCCTGGCGCCGCTGCTCCACCCCACCGATTCGCACACTAGCAACAATGGCGGTGGCAGGCGCACTGGAATCGGGGACGATCACCAAGGTAGTACCGCTGGGCAGGCGGATGGGCTCAAT
>NZ_JAYUPA010000830.1:0-3179 GCF_043760365.1 Armatimonas sp. | reverse complement strand
CAACACATCTGAGGCGCGCCTGCCGCACCTGTTCTACGACATTGACCTCCTGCTTGGGGTAGCCCACACGCCCGAGACACTCTACTTCCACGCGCAGTTTCGCCGTGAGTCTCCCAATGTACTGGGAGAAGATTTTCTCATCCTTCCTCAGATCTCAGGCAGCGGGCGCTTTCTGGGCTGCAATCTCGGAGTCATCGCCGACGAGCGCTACGAGGGCGCGTGGTGGGGTGAGGGAGAGGTAAAGGTCTGGATAGGCGACGATACCCACCCGACACTGTGTGGCACCGGCACCGAGGACTACATCGGCACGGGCTGGGGCCAAGGAGCCTACGCGCAGCGTACCCAGGGCTGCCCCATCGCCGATAGTGCACAGCGCCAGTGGGCGTTTTACCGCTACCATGTGGACGATCCGATTTACTTTGACGGAAGCTGCCGCGTGGCCATCCAGACCATCGGAGGCACGGCCAAAGAGAAAGTGATCGCCCTGCAAGAAAAAAACGTCGCTCTGACTCCTGTCAGCATTGACACGGGCCAGCCCGGCGGCTTTATCCAGCTCATGGATCTGCCCCAACCCCTAGACCTCGCTACCCAGCCCGACGGTTGGTGTAACTTCTGGCGCCAAGACGACTGGTCTGCAACAGCCTACTTCTACCTCGATACCCCAGAATAGGAGCGCAAAAAAACAAAAACCTCCGCAGGATACGGAGGTTGATAGCCCGTGCGGGATTCGAACCCGCGATCTCCTGACTGAGAATCAGGCATCCTGGACCCCTAGACGAACGGGCCACAAGTGTTTTGGAGAAAACACACGGAGATGACGGGGCTCGAACCCGCGACCTCTGCCTTGACAGGGCAGCGCTCTAACCAACTGAGCTACACCTCCACAAACCAACCAATCCCCATCCACAACACAATGGGCGAGGAGGGATTTGAACCCCCGACCACCTGTTTGTAAGACAGGCGCTCTACCGCTGAGCTACTCGCCCTGAAGCAGACGCGGAGGGTATTTTAACATGAGAGTCTTCTCTTGTCAAGAGTGCGCTTTGGATTTCTTGACAGCGCCCCCACAAGACAGTACACTCCCCAGTATGCGTCTCTCCGTTATCACCGATGAGATCGCGCAGGATCTGTCTTATGCTCTGGCTGTAATGTCAGAATATGGCCTCCAAGAGGCGGAGCTGCGCAATGTCTATGGTAAGTATATTGTTGATGCCGATGAGGATCTGCTGCGCCGTGTCGAGCAGGATCTCGCGGCGGGTGGGTTCACTGTCCCGTGCATTGACACTCCCCTCTACAAGTGCGATTTGGCCGGGCTGGCCGCCGCAACGGGGGCGACCCACAATGCCCAGGAGCGCACTCTCGACGACCAAATCCCACTTCTGGAGCGAAGCATTGCTCTGTGTAAGCGCTTCAATGCTCCTTATATCCGTATCTTCGCTTTTTGGCGACGTGGCCCGCTCACCGATGAGATCGAGGATCGGATCGCTCAGGAGCTGGTGCGGCCTTGCCAGATCGCGGAGGCGGCGGGGGTGACTCTGCTCCTAGAGAACGAGCATGCTTGCTATCTGGGAAGCGGCGTGGAGACCGCACGGATGATCGCGCGGGTGAACTCTCCGGCCTTGAAGATGCTCTGGGATCCGGGCAACGCGCTCCATGCGGGTGAGCTGCCTTTTCCTACAGGCTGGGAAGCCGCCCGCTCCTACACCGAGCACATTCATATAAAAGATGCGCGAAGGCTGAGCGAGGATAAGCTAGCCTGGACGGTGGTAGGCGAGGGAGATATTGACTACAAAGGTCAGATCGCGGCGCTCAAAGCCAGCAACTACTCCGGTGTTATCGCGCTGGAGACACACTATAAAGCCCCCGGCGGCGACTCGGAAACCTCGTCGCGTGCCTGTTTGGAAGGGATGATTCAGCTATGTCGTTGATGGGAATGAAGCAGCATATCCAAAAGTTTTCCTTGCCTATTGTGGCATTTATTGGCATCAGTATGCTTGGCACATCGGTCTATAGTGGGCTGGGGCGCAACTCCGGCAGTGCGCGTACACGTAGCGAGGCGAAGGCCGAAACGACTCTCGCCCAGGTAGGCAGCCAGGCAGTGACGCAGCGCATGTTGGACCGGCTCATCGAGCCACAGCTCCAGCAGTTCAAGATGTTCGGAATGCCTCCGCCCCCTGCAGAGGCACTAGATGGCTACCGGCTCCGGGCACTCGACGGCATCAAGTCCCAGGAAGCACTGGTCGTCGCCGCTCAGAAAGCGGGCATCACCATTAGCGACGAGGAAATACAAAAAGGCACCGATGAGGTCTGGGAGACACAGGTGCGCAGCAAGATCGCCCAGCAGCTCACGCTCAGTGAGAAGGCAACGGATAAAGAGATCAACGACACCCTTGCAAAGCAAGGAGCCAATATTAGTGTCGAAAGCCTTAAAGAGCAGCTTATTCTTCCTGATTCCCTCAGGATTAAACTCTTCAACGACAAGCTCACCAAGCAACAGGCAGAGAAGCTTATCGCGGTTGAGACCTATAAAGTGCGGCATATTCTCATCAACTGGGATGGTAAAAAGACCACGGAAGCTGCTGCCAAAGCCAAGGCCGAGAAGCTCCTGGCCGATGTCAAGACGACTCCTGCCAAATTTGCGGAGCTTGCCAAGGCCAATAGCGAGGATCCAGGCTCTAAGGACAAAGGCGGCCTCTACGAGTGGAAAAAAGAAGAGCTTGCGGGCCTAGTTCCTGAGTTCAAGGCCGCCATTGCGACTCTCAAGCCGGGTGAGACCACGCCCGCGCTGGTACGTCACGCCGATCCGAAAAGCTACAGTGGTTTTCACATTATCCATCTGGATGCCATCAGCAAAGCCACCCAGGAGAAGCGAGAGGAGCTAGCGCGTGCTGAGATCACCAAGCTCGTGGATGCGGCGGCTCCGGGGATCAAGGTCGAGGTGCAGGATCCGGGCATGCGCGCGATGCAGCTCTTCCAGGATGCCTCGAAAGATCCCGCTAAGCCCGATGTGAAGCTGCTCAACCAGGCACTAGCCGAGCTAGATAAAATCAAAAAAGAGGACGATCCCGCAGGAGTTGTCCCCTTGCGCAAGGCCGCGATTCTGGAGAAACTCAAGCAACCAGAGAAGGCAATTGCCGCTCTCGAAGATGCGATTCAGTCCAATGGGGACAAGGTTGAGA
>NZ_JAYUPA010000829.1:0-3180 GCF_043760365.1 Armatimonas sp. | reverse complement strand
TGCTGGGTTCCTGCCTTAACATAAGCTCGATCCCCAGTTCCCCCATGAGCAACTTCGACGTGCCATGTGACAATACCCTGTCGCGAAACTGTGTAAACGGGTTCGCTAATCGAGCCGTACTTTGATGCCATGCCCTACTATCCTCAATTTCATGACGCGGCCCTGTAGTCCGTTCCATTTCTACGTGGTTTTGTATCCGCAAAATCTTATGTGAAAAAGCCTAGTCTTCGTCGTCATCCGGCGCTGGCCCCATGACCGTTCCCGGTGAGACTCGACGTGCATGCCGTAGCGCATCAGCAATGCTCTTGAAAGTGCTTTTATAAGCTTCTTCGGCTCCCGCCTGAGCAGCTCGAACAATCGGATCATCCAAGTCGTTGTAGCCCTCCGGCATGGGAAAGACGGGGACGCGTTCAATCTTCGGCAGTTCGTCATCTTGATTGCTAATCCTTTCCAACTCCCCATCATCTTCCAACTTTAGGGTTGGTGTTGACCAAGGCACAAAATGCACATGACCACCAGCTTTTAACAATGGGGCGGGATCAACGCCATATCCTGCGGCGAATTTTGCTATAGCGTCTGCCGAAACTTTTTCGCCTCGCCACATTCGAGCAATCGTGTCATGGCTAACCCCAGCATGAACTGCTGCGGTTGAGCGCGGCACGTCTCCCGTTATTTGCAAGACGATCCGCGCAAATTCTGGGTACGGGCCTACTATCTCGGGCTTTGTAGATGGTCGTCCTAATCCGCTCATTCCCCACACACCTGCAATCATTTTTGCACCTCCGGCGAGATGTGACAAGAAACCTGCGTAAAAAGTTGCGCAAGATACTTGCGCAACTCATTGCGATGCCATAAACTATACGCAAGAGTATTGCGTAAAATGAAATCAGAAGAACTTCTTCAAATCCAACGCCTCCTTGACGATGGCACCACACCGGAACTAATTGCTTCTTGGCTTGGAATCCACTACACCACTCTGCTCCGCAGACTGAACACAGCGGGATACAAAATCGAGCGTGAGTCCACATACCGGCTCATTCCTCTGGAGCGTGTTCTCATGCCTGACAGTGAACTGTCAGAGGCTGTCCGATGAGCCAGAAACCTACCGAGAAGAAGCGTAGGCTGTCTGCCGCAAGCTCTATTCTCGCGATGCAAGCAGCACAGGACGCCATCCGAGACACCGACGGGATTGTGCTGGCGGTGCTCATCGTTAGCGGCGGCGAGGACGGCAGGCCACAAATCTACTCTCCCACCATCTCGCCAAACCAGATTTCAGGGGAGTTCGTCGCCGACGTCGCCGACGGATATGCGAGCGCTGCTCGTGAATCCGCAAGAACAGGGCAGGCGTACGTCGGCACGGTGAAGCTTGGCAGCCAGGACGAAGAGTCCGTCCCCGTGAACCCTCTCCATGCCCATCGGGGTTCGGGACGCGGAAAGGAGCAGGTGAACTAGATGAGCCGCAATGACCTCCGCCCTGGCCCTGCCCAGCTACAGCAAAAGGCCATTTTCGATGGTCGTCAAGCCCTTCAGAATACCGCCGCTGGCCTTTCCTGCCCCGACTGCGGAAGCACGACCCGCACGGCGCTACGTGACGGCCACCTGATCCGGCGCTGTGAGGCGCTCAATGCCCGAGGAATCAGCGCGGGCTGTGGCTGGTTCGTGGCGGTGCCTGAGCAAGAGGCGATTGCCCTAGCTGAGATCGCCCGGATCGCGACGCGGGTGGTGGAGAGCGAGGCCAGGCGATGACCGGCTTACGCGCTGCTCGGATTCAGGCGGGCTACAAGACAGCAGTAGCGGCTCACAAGAAATTTGCCAGAGGCAAGCGCGGCAGTGAGGCGCTGAGCTTCTCCTACTTCCAGCTCCTAGAGGCCAAGGGGCCACGGCTCCTGAACGATCCCCTCGCCCGTCGTTTCGCCCGCTTCTACGGGTGCAGCGCAAACCTTATCTATGCGTGGCAGGCAGAGCCCACCACGCTAGCCACTACGGAGGCTCCCACCTTCGTCACGAAAGGAGAAGACGGCATCACGGTACAGGTGGGCGGCCCACCATGCCCCACGGCATCTCATCTCTCTCACCGAGCTCTGGCAGGGGCTCGGCCCGACCTTACAACCGGCCTTCGGGCCGGTTGCACTTACATGGAGGCAGCGTAATGTACCGCTACAGTCTCTTTGCTTGCGGTTCCGCAGGCGATATCCTCGTGCTTTCCTGCAACGGCCTCACGCCCAATGCCTGCTATAAGCAGCTCGCCGATGCAGCAAGACATGCTGCGCTGGGAGCGGCCTCGATGGGCCACGCGGCAATCCTGGAGCTGCGCTACGACCAAGACCGTGATGGTCTCCAACCCTGGGACTTAGTCGTGCGCTGGAGTTCGGACGAAGCCGTTCAGCTCGTGCCGGAGACCGTTGAAGCCGCCCGTATGCGCTGGCTCGACGAGCAAAGTGGAGAAGCTGAATGAGCGCCCCCATCACTTTCGCCTCCGTCAAGCCTGTCGGTTCCGTGGTGGTCTCTGAGTCCCGCGCCTGTGCGATGCTCTCCACGGCAGGCCAGCGGGCGGAGATCCTGCTGGAAGTTGGCTACCGCATCCAGCCCGTAGACCCCACCAACGGCCTTTTCTTCGTCTGGCGGCCTCCCACCGCCAAGCGCAAGTTCGACAACGACGACAACGAGATCCTCGGCTACTTCGTCCAGCTCGGCACCGGGCGCGATCCCGTTCGCTGTGACTGTGAGTGCTTCCGCCTCGCGGGCAACTGCAAACACCATCTTCGGGTTCGCACGGAGGCCAAAAAGTTCTTGCGATTCTTTGGCCTTGTCCCCGATCCCGCCCTTGATAACTGGATCATCGAGCGCTGTACTGCCCTGGAAGGTGAGGGCGCATGAAACTGCTCGCTCGCACGCCCCTGCTTTTCCGCGCGGAACCACGCCCCATAGCCTCGGTGATCTTCGAGCCGCGTGATCTTTGGATCGGCTGCTTCTGGGATCACATCAAGGTTCACCAACTTCCCTATCTCGTCGTCTACCTTGCCGTAGTACCTACGCTGGTTCTGCGTCTGACCATTCCTCTTCGTGGAGATACCCCATGACTCGACCTCGTGAAAAGCAGCTTGAGCTTCCCGAGATGCCCAAGCGCAAAACCGATCCGATGAGCACTGCTTTCGAGCTGACGACCTTTCTAGCCGCGCC
>NZ_JAYUPA010000828.1:0-3180 GCF_043760365.1 Armatimonas sp. | reverse complement strand
GGAATCGCCATGACCCCCGATGATATTCTGGTGAGCGCTTTCAAGTATGTTGGCCAGAGCAATAGTGGGACGCCACAGCCACACACGGTTATTTCAGGTGATTATGAGCAGTTTGGCCTTACGCGTCTTCGCCAGTCACTAGGGATTTTCGAGCTTCCTGGCGGCGCACAGGGAATCCCCATAACGTTTCCAAACCAGGTGGTTGTGGAGCGCCCAACACTGCGCAATCGCCTTCTGTTTGGTGGGCCTCTCAGCCAATCCGGCAGTGCGGGCTACCTTCCCAGCTACGAAGGTCTGACACAAGTCGAGCCCGTGGGGCCGCCTGTGGCGACCAATGATGGGATCGTCTATCAGGTACTCAGGGCAACGTCGCCGAGCAATGGGGGTCCGGTCACAGTGGTGGCGGCGCTGGACATGAAGAAGGAGATTATCCTGAAGCTGCCCAAGGCCTACAACCCCGCCTACCGGGTTCAGGTCTCGCAGCTTGATATCTCCACTTTTGATCCGGCGAATCCTGGGCAACCGAAAATTATCAACTCGATCCTGACACAGACGGGTAGTAATCCGATCAGTATCGGTCAGAACATGGTGGGGGATGCGACCGGGGGACGGATCGTGATGACCGACCTGCGGACGGCGGGCGGTCGCTTCTCCACTTCGCTCTCTTTTGTGGTGACTTTTGTGCCTGCGGGTGGCAACGCCGACGAAACCGTGGTGATCTCACCCTCGGCGCTCCTGCCCAACAACGGGGCGGGCACCGATGTGGATCCACGCGGCCTGCCGGTTAATGGAAGCTACTCCCCGCTACTTTGGTACTATGTCCTGCCTGGTCTGCCAACCTCGGCAGCAACTCTTGCTGGAGATGTTCTCTACCTGGGAATCGCCAGTGGGGGGCGTGAGAACCTGGTTGCGTTAGATGCGGAGCCGACGTCCAATGACCCGACGATTCGTGCGGGCGAACAGGTCGAGACTGTCGTGTTAAATCTGGCGGGAGCTCAGCAGAAGCTCAACCACATCCGCTGGGTACGTCCTATGACGGGCCGAGTGAGTGCCCCTCCCGTTGGTGCGCAGGGAACACTGGCCGCCAACACTCTCTTGGGCACCGAGGCTTTTGAGTCCGGCGTGACCCTGGTGACCGATTCGAAGCGCATTATCGAAGTGGATGCCGGGGGAGCTGCACTTTGGACACTAGATGGCACGATGACGTTCCAGGTAGCCGGTGGTGAGCTGCCTCTTTTCGATCCGAATGCGGGCGGTGGAGTTGTTAACCCGGCTACCGCGACCGGGCGCGCCGTTCAGGACAAGAAAACTCTCTCCCGGCCCGCTCTGGCGCGGCGGCTCTCGCCCTCAGACTACCTGATCTGCGATACGGGCAACAACCGTGTGGTTCGCGTAGACCGGAGCGGCCAGGTACGCTGGGAACTGACAGGACTCAACAATGCTTATGGGGTGCTGACCTCGGTAGACCCCATCACACTCAATGAACCCACGGATGTTCAACTCTACACGGTGTTCAGTCCGGGCGGTGTGGGCTACGAGGTTCACTATTTGATCGCGGATGCGGGTAACAACCGTATTATCGAGGTGGCGGACTACTTCGATACAAACGGCATCCTACGAACAAATGTCCCGACACCCAGCGGCCCGCAACGTGGGGAACAGTTGGTAGTCTGGGTGAGCCGAACCACGCAAAAAGAAGGCCGTCTCCTGAGATTTCAGAGCCTCCAGCGCGTGCTAACCTTTGGAGACCCACGGCTGGGGCAGAACCCAAGTCTCTACGGCTATCCGACAATTCTAGCCGCCGTGGGCAATGCGAGCACGGCAGGGGACTCGGGCGGCGACACTCGTAGCGACTTCACGGGCGGCTCTCTGCTCTCCTTGTTCTACAATCCGATCAACACGGCAATGCCCCTCTCTACTAACACAGGAGCTTTCGCCTCGTTCTTCACTCCTTGGCTATTGCCGGGAGCCGAACCCGTTCGTAATGGCCTGGTAGATCGGACAATGAACGAGCTTGTCATGCCGCTTGATTCACTTGGCGGCTCCCCTGCAGGACGGATTCGACGTATTGCACGGCCAAGCTACATCCAGCAGTTCAGCCTGCCCAATGGGCTCGGAGGACAGAAATCAGTATTCCTTATCTGTGACTCCAGCGGGGTGTATCAGACCGAACTTGGAACGGACAATCGCTGGTATGTGACCTGGTACTTTGATGGCCGTGACTACGCCCGAATGATGAGTACAGCCACGGCCCCTCTTGATAATCGTCTTGCGGTGCCGTTGGGGCAAGTAGACATTAAGTTCTTGCCGACTGCAGTCAAACGGTTAGCGGATGGTGATTATCTCATTACCAACTCCTGGATCGGCCCGTCCTCACTTTTTGCCAGTGGCCAGTTTGTAGGGGAGGTCTTCCAGGTGACGGGGGATCGCCGCTTCACGATAGCTGGTGTGCCAATTGATGGTGGTACTCCGCACTTTAATCAGTTCTCTGTCCCGCGTATCGTTCGGGCGGCGAACGGCCTCCGGTGGGAGCAAAAAATGGGGACGAACAGTAGTAACACGAATCTGCTGGAACATCCTCTCTTTGGAGACCGTCTGTAAAACCAACCGCTTCTGTCCCAGAGATTGGGGCAGGAGCAATAACTCTCAGTGCGATTTAGCCTAACAATGAAATCCTCTTTGTTCAGTTCGACATTAACCAGACTCCAGGGAGTCTCTATGACTTCTCTGCGTACGCTGGTTGGAGCGGTCGCGATGCTGGGAGCCACGCTCCCCGCTGCGGCGCAGACGCCGCCGGGTGATCCGCTTCCCAAGGGACAGGAGAGGGTGAGCCCCACTCTCGTCAAGCCCCGAACCACGGAGCGGCAGTCCCAGCTCAATCCCGCGGGGAAAATGCATGGTGACACCACCAACCGTGGCCGGATGAGCGCGGATTTTCTCTGGGGCGTCACCAACGCGAACCGAATCTACCGCACCCCCGCTTTCAGCCGCGTCCCGGACCAGACACTGGCAGCGCCGCTCCAGCTTGATGGCTATACGGTTCCCTATCCCGTTCAGAATATCGGTACTCTCGCGTCACCGGTCTACCGTCGCCAGGGCACCTCCGGTGCCGGGCTCACCTCCGATCTGCTCTATCCGGCGCGCCGCTTTGACGATGAAATCAATGGTGCTCAAGTCATT
>NZ_JAYUPA010000827.1:0-3182 GCF_043760365.1 Armatimonas sp. | reverse complement strand
TTACGTTTGGCATAGTCCACCACCTGATCGCGGTCAATCTTACCCACGGCAAAATAGTCCGATTCGGGATGCGCAAAGTACCAGCCCGAGACACTACTCGCCGGGTACATCGCCATGCTTTCGGTGAGGGTCATGCCAATGCGATCCGGCTGGAGTAGCGCAAACAGCGTGGTCTTCTCCGTGTGGTCGGGGCAGGCGGGATAGCCCGGCGCGGGTCGAATGCCCTGGTACTCCTCCTTGATGAGCTGCTCGGACGTGAGACTATCGCCAATACCCCACTCCGTGCGGGCCTTCGCATGCAGCCACTCGGCGGTAGCCTCAGCGAACCTATCAGCCAGCGCCTCTAGCATAATGGCGCTGTAGTCATCGCCTGCGACTTTGAACGCCTCGACCCGCTCCGCCATTCCAATGCCCGCCGTGACCGCAAAAGCACCAATATGGTCGCCCGAGGGTGCTAGAAAGTCCGTTAGACAGCGATTCGGCTCCCCTGCGCGCTTCTCACTCTGCTGGCGCAGAGAGTGGAGCCGCACCCCTCTCCCCAACCCCTCTCCCGGCACCCAGAGGGTACCCGCATTCTTCGCTGGGAAAGGGGCTTCTTGTGCAGGTGCTCCCCCTTTCCCAAGGAGGAACGACTGCCCGGGAGAGGGGTTGGGGAGAGGTAACACAATATCGTCGCCATTTGGCGTCGCGGGGAAGAAGCCATAGACGGCGCGGGCGGTGATCCACTTGTTTGAGACAAGCTGATGGAGCATCGCCTGAGCGTCGTTGAAGAGCTTGAGCGCCTCCACACCAACAACCTCGTCGTCGAAGATCGCCGGGAACTTGCCGTGCAGCTCCCAGGAGATAAAGAACGGTGTCCAGTCAATCAGCGGGACGAGCACGTCGAGCGGGATATCGTCGAGAACTTTCACGCCCGTGAAGCTCGGGGTGGGCGGCGTGTAGGGCTTGGTCGCCGACCATTTATTCTCTCTCGCTTTCGCCAGGGGCAGAAAGACTGTCTTCTGCTGGCGCAGGGCAAACTGAGCACGCGCCGCTTCCTGCATCGCCGTGTTCTCGGCTAGATAGGCCTCGCTCTCGGCCCCGATCAGGTTTTGCAGCACCCCGACGGCGCGGCTGGCATCCAGCACGTGCACGGTCTTGGCGTAGTACGGTGCGATCTTCACCGCCGTGTGCAGGCGGCTGGTCGTGGCACCGCCGATGAGCAGCGGCACGGTAAATCCCTGCCGGGTCATCTCTTTGGCGACATGGATCATCTCATCCAGGCTCGGGGTGATCAGACCAGAGAGGCCAATCACATCGGCCCCGATCTCGCGGGCTTTATCTAAAATTCGGTCGCAGGAGACCATCACCCCCATGTCAATCACTTCATAGTTGTTGCACGAGACCACAACTCCCACAATATTCTTGCCAATGTCATGCACATCACCCTTGACCGTCGCGATCAACATCTTGCCCTGAGCCCCTGTCGCATTCTGGGCCTTCTCGGCCTCTAAATACGGCGTGAGCACAGCAACCGAGCGCTTCATGACGCGAGCGGACTTCACGACCTGCGGCAAAAACATCTTGCCCGCCCCAAAGAGATCCCCCACGACGTTCATGCCGTCCATGAGCGGCCCCTCGATCACGAGCAGTGGCCGCTTGATTTTCTCCAGCGCCTCCATCGTGTCGGCCTCAATATAGTCCGTCAGGCCCTTGAGCAGCGCGTGCTGGAGCCGCTCCTCAACCGTTCCGGCGCGCCAGGCATCGTCGGCTCCGGCGGCTTTCTTGCCCTTGCCCTTCACCGTCTCCGCGAGAGTTAAGAGGCGCTCCGTGGCATCGGGGCGGCGGTTGAAGATCACGTCCTCGACATGCTCCAGCAAGTCTTTCGGGATGTCGGCATAGACGGGAAGCTGGCCCGCGTTGACAATGCCCATGTCCATTCCGGCCTGAATCGCGTGATACAGAAACGCCGCGTGCATCGCCTCGCGCACGACATTGTTGCCCCGAAATGAGAACGAGAGATTACTGACGCCGCCACTGACTTTCGCGCCAGGAAGATTCGCCTTGATCCAGGTGACGGTCTTGATAAAGTCTACGCCGTAGTTGGCATGCTCCTCCATCCCGGTGCCGACCACGAGAATATTCGGATCAAAGATAATGTCCTCGGGCGGGAAGCCGACCGTATCTGTGAGAAGCCGATACGCCCGCTCGCAGACCTCGATACGCCGCTGGTAGGTATCCGCCTGCCCTCGCTCATCAAAGGCCATCACCACGACAGCGGCACCGAACTGGCGCACGATTCTCGCTCGGCTTAGGAACTCCGTCTCGCCCTCTTTGAGGCTAATGGAGTTGGCGATAGACTTGCCCACACTGCACTTAAGCCCCGCCTCAACCACTTCCCAGCGCGACGAGTCAATCATCAAGGGAACTTTATTGATGCCCGGCTCCGCTTGAATGAGCTTCAGGAAGTGCGTCATGCACGCCTCTCGGTCTAGCATTCCCTGATCATCAAAACAGATATCTAAAACTTGCGCCCCATTGTCCACTTGCTCCAGCGCGACGCTCAGCGCATCCTCGAACTTCTCCTCTTGGATCAGCTTTAAGAACTTCGACGAGCCCGCGACATTGCAGCGCTCCCCGACATTAACAAAGTTTGTCTCGGGGCGCACCACAAACGGCATTGTCCCCGAGAGCCGTAGATACGTCTCGACGTGGGGAATTTCGCGCGGCGGTAGCCCCTTCACGGCCTCGCCAATGGCTTTTATGTGCGCTGGGGAGTTGCCACAGCAGCCGCCGACAATATTGATCAGCCCGGACTCTGCCCACTCCCGCAGCATCGGCCCCATGGTCTCGGGGGTCTCGGGGAACCCCGTCTCCGAGAGCGCGTCGGGCAGACCGGCGTTGGGGTAGGCGATGATCGGAATGTCCGCAATCTCCGCGAGGCGTGCCAGAATCGGGCGCATTTCTTTTGGCCCTAGTGAGCAGTTGAGGCCCACGGCGGTGAGTGGGAAGTGCCGAATCGAGTACCAGAGCGCCTCAATATCCTGGCCTGAGAGATTCCCCCCGGCCAAGTCCACAAAGCACGATGCCATCACGGGAATATCGCGCCCCAGCTCGGTTAGCAGCCCATCAATGGCAAAGAGCGCAGCTTTTAAGTTCAGCGTGTCAAAAGTGGTCTCGCAGAGCAGCACGTCCACGCCACC
>NZ_JAYUPA010000826.1:0-9074 GCF_043760365.1 Armatimonas sp. | reverse complement strand
CCTCTTTGGCCTCCACCGCCTGGTGCAGACCGTCGGACCAGCGCCGCCCAAACATCAAGCGCCCCGTGGACTCGTCCACGATCACGATCTCAGGCTTGCCCTCTTGATTGGGCTTCACCACGTAGTCCACGTCCAGCTCGAAGACACCGTGGGCTTTCAGGGCGGCGACGGCGTGTTGCATGTACTCCAGGTTCTCCATCGCCGAGATGTCCTGAATGTCATGGCCCATCTTGCGCAGAATCTCCTCGACCTTTTCCATTCCGCGCTCGGAAAACGTGGCGTTCTTAGCCTTCTCGTCCACGGTGAAGTCTTTCTCATCCGTGGTCGTGTCGTACTTGTCTTTCTTCGCCATGCCTTTCTCAAGCTGGGGCATGATTCCCGCAAAGACATAGTAGAGCTCGCTGGAGCGCTGTGCGGTACCGGAGATAATCAGCGGAGTGCGCGCCTCGTCAATTAAATTCGAGTCGCACTCATCAATGACGGCGAACCAGTGCCCTCGGTGCTGAACCACATGCTCCAGAGTGGGAGCCATATTGTCGCGTAAATAATCAAAGCCCAGCTCGGCACTGGTGGCGTAGAGAATATCGCACGAGTAGGCATCGCGGCGGTCGTGGGTCTGGCGGGAGTACTTGAAGCGCTCATCCAGCCCATCCAGTGCTGGGTCTTCGTAGGTCGGGTCGTAGATAAAAGTCCCGCCGCCCTCACCCGTCTCCGGAGAGTGTCCCTGCAAGATCCCAACCGTCATTCCCAGAGCCGCAAAGACCGGCCCCATCCAGACCGCATCACGCTTGACAAGATAGTCGTTGGCGGTCACTAAGTGCGCACCTTTTCCGGCAATCGCATTCAGATAGGTCGCCAGCGTAGACGTCAGTGTCTTGCCCTCGCCGGTGCGCAGCTCGGAGATACGGCCATCGTGCTGAACCATCCCACCAATAAGCTGAACATCAAAGTGACGCATCCCTAGCGTCCGCCACGCCGCCTCACGGCACGCCGCGAATGCCTCCACCATAATGCTATCCAGCGCCTTATCGTAGCCAGCACGCAGCTCCTTGTTATCCCGGTAGCCCAAGATCTCGCCGACCCGCCGGTAGAACACGCTCGACTTCCCGTTATCCTCCTCAGGATTGAACTTTCGGAACACGCCTTCCAGCGCCTCAGCACGCCGCCGGTCTTTATCGCCGACCAGCTCATCTAGTTTTTGCCGGAACTCCTCGGTATGGGCCTTGCGCTGTTCCTCGGTGCGCTCTGAGCTGCCAAGTAGCTCCTCGGCTCGCCTCTTGAACTCCGCTTCGATCGTGGCGATTTTATCTTCCACTTTCGCACAGATCTGGGTCACGACACGAAGCCGGAACTCCTCGGTCTTGGCCTTGAGTTCTTCGTCGGTGAGCTTCTTAAACGTAGGCTCAATCGCGTTGACCGTCTCCACGACCTTACGGTACTTGCGGATGTCACGCTCGTTATTATCAAAAAATTTTCGTAGAAAATCCATAGTTTTAAATATCTTTAGAAAAGGCTTGCCGTCGGCAGGACGGCGTAAAGCCAAGCCCGGCCTTTCAGGGTCGGGGAAAGCAGAGAAAGAGAAAAAGGAGATTTACCCGTGCGGCGGTGCACGGGAACCACAGCAGACAGTCTCCACAGAACGAAGCACCGCTGAGGCCAAGGGAGCCGGTGCGAGAGTATTTTGGAGTTCGGGCAGCATGATGGTCGCCCGAGTGGGCGTCAGAACCGCGAGGGCGTTCTTCTCCGACGCTGGTTCGAGGCGTACCAGCTTGAGGCGACCGCTCTGGGCCGCGGCCTTAATGGCTTCTTCTTCTTGAGTCGTCGCCCGGCGTGGCGCAACCGCGGCCTCGGCGGGAACCACCGCCACATTTGCCTGGCGCAGCGCCGCCAGCACCACCGCCGTCGTGCTCGGGGTGAGCAGGAGGGTGGAGAGCAGAAGCAGGCTCCAAGTCCAGATTGGCTGGCGGTGAACGATGCGGCTCATGAGAAAATTCGCTAGCGGATATTGTATCATCTAGGGTATGACCTACGCGACTCTCTCGGGCATCGGCATTCACACTGGCCAGCCCTGCTCCGCAACACTCAGTGCACTTCCTCCGGGCTCCGGCATTCTCTTTGGGACGCCCGAGGGCCTCATCCCCGCTCGCGCCGAGAATGTCGTGGAGACACTGCGGTGTACGGTGCTGGGCTGTGGCACGGCCCGCCTCTCGACCGTCGAGCACCTGCTCTCCGCCTGCGCCGGGCGTGGTATCCGCGATCTCAAGGTGCATGTGAGTGGCCCGGAGCTCCCGATTCTCGATGGAAGTGCGGCGGGCTGGGCGGCAGTGCTGCCCCAGGACGCACTTGCACTGCGTGAGATTCCCCAGCCGATTATTGTAACGGGCCGAGGAGGCGCATTTATCGCCTGCTACCCCGCGGAGAAGCTCACCGTCACCTGCGCTATCGCCTTTGAGCACCCGCTCGTCGGCACACAGCTCGCGCGCTGGGAAGGCAAGGACTATGCGGAGCAGATCGGCCCCGCGCGCACGTTTGGTTTTATCGAGGAAGTCCAGAAGCTACTGGACGCCGGGTTGGCCAAGGGGGGCTCGCTGGAAAATGCCGTTATTGTCCACCCGGATCGCTACGAGCCCGCGCTCCGCTTTGACAACGAACTTGCGCGTCATAAACTTTTAGACTTGCTGGGGGATCTGCTGCTTGCTGGTTTTTTGCCAAAAGCGGATATAATCGCCATGAGACCCAGCCACGGGCTAAACTGCCAACTGGCGTCCCTTTTGTCGAGGATTGATTTTGAGTAACGAAATAACTTTGCCGATTGAGGCGGCGACGCTCCTGCGTATCCTGCCACACCGCTATCCCTTTCTACTCGTAGACCGTGTGCTCGAAGTAGAGTTGGGAAAGCGCATCCTAGCCCGCAAGAACGTGACAGTCAACGAACCCCACTTTGTCGGGCACTTTCCGATGGTTCCGATCATGCCAGGAGTCTTGCAGATCGAGTGTATGGCTCAGGTCGGGGGAGTTTTGCTCCTGCTGGAGCCGGGCAATGAGGGCAAGCTGGCCCTGCTCACGGGTATCGAGAAAGCCCGTTTCCGGCGTAAAGTGGTTCCGGGTGATGTGCTAGAGATCGAGATCACGGTCATTAAAGTACGCGGCCCGATGGGCTGGATTCACTGCGAGGCAAAAGTCGAGGGCAAGATTGCCTCGGAGGCGGACATCTCCTTTGCACTGGCGGAAGGGAACATGAGCGACCTATGAGTACCTCTAAAATTCACGCGACTGCTGTCATTGATCCCACTGCTCAGATCGGGGAAAATGTAGAAATCGGTGCCTACACCGTTATTGGTCCCGACTGTATTGTCGGTGAGGGCACCATTCTGGGGCCCCATGTGGTGATGGAACAGTACACAGAGCTGGGCAAGCT
The DNA here is from genome assembly GCF_043760365.1 of Armatimonas sp. Classification (GTDB taxonomy): domain Bacteria; phylum Armatimonadota; class Armatimonadia; order Armatimonadales; family Armatimonadaceae; genus Armatimonas. Next base: position 5,656 of record NZ_JAYUPA010000826.1, on the reverse strand, counting down.
GTGCCAGGTGCGCGCCGGAGCCGTGCTCGGCGGGCCGCCTCAGGACAATAAGTTCAAGGGGGAGCGCTCGTTTGTGCGTGTCGGTGACCGAACCCAGATCCGCGAGTTTGTGACCATTCACCGCTCCACGGGCGAGGAGGAAGCCACGACGGTCGGCGAGGATGGGCTGATCATGGCCTATGTGCATATCGGTCACAACTGTCATGTGGGCAACAAGGTCATGCTCTCGTCGTATGCTGGGCTCTCCGGGCATATCTATGTCGAGGACAATGTGGTCATCGGAGGTATTGTTGGCATGCACCAGTTTGTGCGTGTGGGCCGCTACGCCATGGTGGGAGGATACTCGAAAGTCGTTCAGGATGTCCCTCCGTTTATGCTCGCCGATGGTCGTCCTGCGGATGTGCTGGATCTCAATGTGCGCGGGTTACGCCGCGCAGGAATTGACGCGAACACGCGCACGGCGCTCAAACAGGCCTACAAACTCATCTACCGCTCCAACCTGAACCGTACTCAGGCACTGGAGGCGATCGCGGAGGAGCTAGACTCCAACCCGGACTTGGACTACCTGGTGCAGTTTATCGAGCGTATGAAAGACGGTACCTCAGGCCGTCAGGAAGACCGCCCCCGGCGCTAGCCTATGCGCATTGCGATCACTGCCGCCGAAGCCTCCGGAGACCGCGTCGCGGGTCAGCTCGCGCGTGAGCTGCGCCGCCTTGTCCCGGACATGGAGATCTACGGGAGCGGCGGCACGTGGCTGCGCGAGGCGGGCGCGGAGGTTCTGGTGGATGCCAACGCCTTTGGTGTCATTGGTATCGCGGCGGCCCTCAAGCTGTTCCCACAGATGCTCTCCGCCCGCCACCGGCTCCTCACTGAGCTCAAGAAGCGTCCCCCAGATGTGCTCATCCCCATTGATGCACGGGCCTTCCACCTGGGAATCGGCCCCATTCAAGGGCTGGTGCCCTGGGCACGGCGCCATATACCACAAACCAAGATCCTCTACTACTTCCCTCCAGGCTCGTGGCATAAGACTCTTAAGTACACCCCTTTGAGCGGCTTAGTGGATGCGGTTGCCTCCCCCTTTCCCTGGAACGCAAGCGAGCTCAACCGGCTGGGCGTCCGCGCGGAGTTTGTCGGGCATCCGCTGCTTGATTTAGTGAAGCCCTCGCAGCCGCTTGCCGTCTTTGCCCAGAAGTACGGGCTGGATACCGACAAACCCCTGGTAGGGTTGCTGCCAGGAAGCCGTACGCAGGAGATCGAGGCCATCTTGCCCGTCCAGCTTGCTGCCGCCCTCCAGATCGCCCAGCGTATCCCTGGTGTCCAGTTTCTGATCGCACTGGCCCCGACGGTGGCGCGGGCGCAGGTAGAGGCGGCAATCATCGAGGCCACCCGCCACCCAGAAGTTTTGAAGGAACAGCCCAAGCCTTCCTCAGACACGCGGCAGCGCCGCGTCGTTCTGGCGGAGGGTTCCGCGGATGCACTGCGGCAGCGGCAGCGGCAGTGGAGTGAGCACGCACAGCCCCACCGCAGTGATCGGCTGGTCATTCCTCCTTTCGCCATTGTCGAGGATGCCACCTATGATGTGCTCTCCGCCGCAGATGCGCTGATCTGCAAGTCAGGAACCACAACCCTGGAGGCAGCGATCCTGGGAAAGCCAATGGTGATTGTCTACAAGCTCGGGCGCGGCAATGCCCTCCAGCTTGCACTGGTTCGCAAGAGCTTACCCCGCTTTGTGGGGATGCCCAATATTATCGCGGGCGAGGAGATCTGCCGGGAGCTCTTGCAGGAGGCAGCTACCCCGGAGGCAATCGCCTCAGAGATTTTGGGAATGCTCCTCGATCCAGATCGCATGGCCCGGATGCGCCGCGACCTAGCCCAAGTTCGCTCTCAGCTCGGCGAGCCAGGCGGTGCGGAGCGCACCGCCCGGCTCGCCCTCTCCCTAGTGGGCGCGTGTTCGAGCGTAGAGCTGAATTAGGGTTGCACTGTCACGCGAGCTGAGCGCGGAGCTGGTCTTAATGACCTCGTGCATCACATCGCCCTCGAAAGCGCTATGCCCGTTGTCTCCTAAGTTACGCCCAACAATGCCCAGGCTATGGCCGAACTGATGCTCGGCAACGGGCAGGAGAAGCGCACTGGAAACACCCTGTCGGATCGTGATGTCACTCTTCTGAATGATGCCATCGGTCGTGGGATTACTAGGAGAATCAAAAAACCTCACCTTGGTAATTCCCACGCCGCCATCGGCAGAGTTCACCGTCTCACTAAATGCAACCGTGATATCTGCTTCGCTGGCATCGGTGGTCTGTGTGAAGCGTACCAGATTACTCGTGCCGATGCTCCAGGCATTAGCGGCAGCCATCAGCTCCGTCGAGCGGTCGGTGGTTCCGTCCAGACCAATAAAGACTTTTAGCGGATTGGCAGTCTTGCTACTGGACCAGCGTAGCGAGAGGTTGAGCTCACTCAAATAATCAGGAGTCGTGGGAGGCGGTGTGCTGCTGCTACCCGCACAGCCCATCAAGACAGAGAGCAGAGCCAAGCTACCAAGAAAGTGTCGTTGAAAGTGCCTTTTCATAGTCAATAGTATACAGGGTACAATCGGCACATGCGTGCAATTTTGCTTTCCTGGGAGTACCCGCCCATGCGGGTGGGCGGTATCGCGGCGGCGCTGGAGGGCCTTGCCCCGGCACTCGCGCGATCAGGCGTGGAGACCCATGTGGTCACGTGTGGTGATTCGGGCGGTGCCCCTGAGGAGAACCCGGTTCCGAATCTCTTTATTCACCGCGTCACCGTAACGGATCCATCGGATAATTTTGTGCACTGGGTCCACTTGCTCAACGATAAATTAGATGAGTGCGCCGATGCGCTGGTTAAAGAGTGGCAGAAAAAAGAGGCACGCAAAAAGAATAAGACGCCTATTGTGCTGCATGTTCATGACTGGCTGGGCCAGTTTGCCGGGATCGCGCTCAAGCTGCGCTACAAACTGCCGATGCTCTCGACCATCCATGCCACCGAGTTTGGGCGCAATAGTGGGATTCGCACCGAGGGCCAGCGCTACATCAACCAGTGCGAGACGGAGCTTGCCCATGAGTCGTGGCGGGTAATTGTGTGCTCAAACTTCATGCGCGGTGAGGTGGAGTACGCGCTGGGCGTGCCGTGGGACAAGATGGATGTGCTTCCCAACGGGGTGGAGACACGCGTTTTCGAGGGACTGGAGGGCGCTGCATGGTCAAGCTTCCGCCGCCGCTTTGTCGCGGATAACGAGAGACTGGTGTTCTTTATCGGTCGGCCTGTTCACGAAAAAGGCGCGCATATTCTGGTGCAGGCGCTCCCCAAAGTACGGGCACTGGGTGTCAACGCCAAGCTCGTGATCTCCGGCGGCGGTGTCCGGGGGCACTTAGAGGCGCTCGCCCGGCAGCTCGGGGTCTGGGACCATGTCTACTTCACGGGGCGCGTGAGTGATGAGGACCGGGATAATCTGTACCAAGTGGCCGATGTCGCCGTCTTCCCCAGCCTTTACGAGCCCTTTGGCATTGTGGCGCTGGAGGCGATGGCGGCGCACACGCCTGTTGTGGTGAGTGATGCGGGCGGGCTGGCCGAGGTGGTCGAACACAATCTGACGGGCACGACGACCCTCAGAGGCGATGCGGACTCGCTCGGCTGGGGAATCGCTCGCGCGGTGCGCGACCCTGGTCACGCGCGTTGGATGGCACAAAACGCCTACGAGCGCGTCGAGAGCATCTTCAACTGGGACGTGATCGCCGCCGACACCAAAGCCGTCTATGAGCGTGTCTGGGAAGAGTACGAAGCGTCTGGCTGGGGCTAACTCCCCGCCTCGTTGCCCTCCCCCGCCTCCGTTGCCCTCCCCCGCCTCGTTCCTCGGCACCCCCTCCCGATAACGGGAGGGGGCAGGGGGGAGGGAGGGCCTACGGAACCGTGGGTTTGCGCCGCGTGGGGGGCACGGCCTGATCCAGACGCTGTGCCTCAGGCTTGCCTTTCAGTAGGCTACGCAAGGTTCCATAGCTCGCTTTGTTAAGTTTGTCAAGCACTTCGGTCTGTGTGTCAAGCGTCGGCAACAGTGCCGCGATGGCTGTAAGATGCACATTTAGTTCGTTGACACTGTTTTGCAGATCGCTCGTCGCGCTTTGCAGACGATTTACCTCCATATCAGGGATCGTCTGATACTTGATGTCAAGGCTCTGCATGAATATAGCGGTCGCAGCAGCACGCCTGAGTGTGCTATCAACCTGCCAGTCTTTCTTCCTTCGGGTGTATGCAAGGGTAAATTTCGTTGCCATTAAGAGTTCCTTTCGGTATACCAAATAGAAAATATGTATTGATAGTACACACTACCTGCTTGTATTATACAGTATCTACAGCCCGGAACGGGCTTTGCGGCGGAACGCCATTGCAGACGCCGGTTTCCAACCGGCGGCAGACCTCGTGTAACAGACTCAGTTTTTAAGTTTTTTCGTGCCGCTTGACTTTCTTAACAATTCCAGGCACACTAGTAACTGCAAGCGCGGGATCCTCTCCTGCACCTGCAGCGGTATCGTCAACATAAACGGTTCTTAACCGTTTCTTAGCTCTGTGTTAATAGTTCGCCCCATCGTCGGGGATAGACTGACTGCGTGGGTATAAACCCACCAAGCAGCGGAGGTACCAAACAAATGCAACAAACCAAACGTGGTTTTACACTTATCGAACTCTTAGTCGTGATCGCCATTATCGCGATTCTCGCCGCTATTCTTTTCCCTGTTTTTGCCCAGGCTCGTGCTAAGGCTCGCCAGACGGCCTGCCTTTCGAACGTGAAGCAAATCGGCACGTCCATGATGATGTATGTCCAAGACTATGACGAGACCACTCCGGGTGCTCGTGGTGGTGGCTGGGAGTGGTGGACAGAGCTGATGCCCTACATCAAGAACCTTGATGTGCTCAACTGCCCGGATCGCACTAACGGCGGGCCCCGTACTCAGGGTTCCGCTGCGGGTGTGACCGCAGGCTGTGTGGGTGGTGTTTACGTCCAGAGCCGCCTCTCAGGCTACGGCTACAACTGGGGACCGATCAACTACCGTGGCGGTGGTCTGATGGGGCCCTCCATCGCGGCTGTAGCGGGTGATGCTTGTGGTCGCCGCCATCCTGGAACGGCAATTGCCTCCATTGACAGCCCTGCAGAGATGTTCGCCTACGGAGACACCTACGATACTCCCCGTATGACGGTAGGTATTGGATTCGCGATGGACGGTGCAGGCGCTATGAGCCGTAACTCCGCAATCCGTCACGGTGCTCAGTGGAATATGGGCTTCATGGATGGCCATGCTAAAAACGTCAAGATGATTGGCGGATTTATGACGGGTGGCTTCAATGGCCGCATGGTCATGCCCGCTGTCCCGGCAATTGGTCGCATGGCCTACTGTGCAGACCCTGGTTATATCGTCAACAACGCTGGAACAGCACAGCCTGATGGCACCAACATCCCGAGCACCCTGCGCTGTGATCAAGTCACGGACTGGATCCGCGCCAACTACCCGCGTTGCCCGACAGCAGGTGGTGCAAACTGCCTCTGGCTGGACTAGGAGTGATGGTAATGAAAATCAAAATCCTCGCTCTCAGTGCACTGGCTCTGCTCGCGCTAGCGGGTTGCTCAACAAAAGAAGAGACC
>NZ_JAYUPA010000825.1:0-9115 GCF_043760365.1 Armatimonas sp. | reverse complement strand
GGGCGTTGAGGAGTTCGAGAAGCTCCGGGACTATCTCAAGGAAAGCATTGCCTGGCAAAAGTCGGTAAAGTAGGGCATGAGCGGAAAACTAATCTGGGGGCTCGTGCCACTGCTGGCACTGGCCCTCCCCTTGCTAGCACAGTCGGGTAAGAACGACAATCCAGCAAAGGGCTACAAAGCTGGAAAAGCGCTACTTCTGCAGCCGTTTAAGATGTCTACCCTTATCTCTGGTTTGTGTCGTCAACTTCTTCCTGATGAGCAGAAGCAAGTTAATACGGACATACACTTTGATCACTACGCTCAGGTCTACGTGAACGCCGCTGGGCAAAGAACTGCGGAGCACTACAGCCAGACATCCAGAGATCACGAGCGAAAACTTGATGACCTGTTCAAGGCAAACCCCAAGCTCTATTGGAAACGTTACGGGAACCAAACATCCTGGATGGAGCTTCCTCCTTTCTCCAAGCGATTACTTTCCTTCCCTATTGGTACAGTCCTGGTGAAGGAGAAGTTCGACAACCCGCAGGGCAAGGGGATTCCGGAGCTACTCACGGTGATGGTAAAGCGCGAAAAAGGCTATAACCCCGCGTGCTACGACTGGGAGTTCCTGGTGCTCGAAGGCAAAGCGGAGAGAGTTCTGGAGCGTGGAAAACTTGCCCGGTGCCAAAGCTGTCATGGGGGAAAAGCCTACAAAGCGACCGATGGGGTGGCGATTTTCAGTCAGTGGAAACTGCCATTAGCCTTGTCCGGTTCTCGGTGAAGCGTTTTTTCCAGGCGGAGTCTTCCATGTGGCGCACCCAGAGAATGTCGCCGTCTTCGCCGTCGTAGTAACCCTTGCGGGTGCCTTCCCAGGAGAAGTTGTATTTCTGGTAGAGGTGCTGCGCGGGGGCGTTGCTGCGGCGCACTTCCAACGTGGCCGATGTCGCGCCGCGTGCCTGTGCGGCTTCGAGCAGGCCCACCAAAAGCCGCTCCCCAAGCTTTTGGTTGCGCCAGGTGTCGGCGACCGCGAGTGTGGTGATATGGGCCTCGTCCATGACCAAGTGAAAGCCGCAGTGCCCGACCACTTCGCGGTCAAGCTCCGCGACGAGATAGATCGCAAAGGGATTCGAGAGCTCGTTGATCCACGCCGAGGTGGTCCAGTTAGTGGTGAACGACTGGCGCTCGATTCGCGCGACCGTCTCGATATCGGTGCCCACCATGGGGCGAATGGTCACGGCGCTCATGCCGCGCCAATCGCTTCCTCGCCCTCGATCCAGAACGTGCCATCGGGGCAGAACTCTTTCTTCCAGATCGGGACATCGTGCTTGAGCGTGTCAATGGCCCAGCGGCAGGCCTCGAACGCCTCCGCGCGGTGCGAGCTTGCCACACAGACCACGACAGCGACTTCGCCCACGGGAATAAAACCGTAGCGGTGGAGAATCGCGCAGGCCAGCCCCCAGCGGGTTTTCACTTCGGCCACGAGCTTCTGCATCTGCGCAATCGCCATGGGGGTATAGACCTGGTACTCAAGCCCCGTCACGCGCCGCCCCCGCGCATGATCCCGCACAACGCCGACAAACTGCACATACGCCCCGTCGGCGTCCGTCATCACAGCATTTACAGCCTGCTGCGGCTCCAGCGGCTCCGTGGTTAAGACGACCATAATTTCGGCTACCCTCCGCTCATTGGAGGCAAAAATGCCAGCTCGTCGCCGTCTTTGAGCGGCGTCTCAGGCGTCGCAAAGTCCGCACCGATGGCAACGCGCGTGCGGCTCAGGATATCCGCCAGGCGCAGATCCGTGGTGGCGAGAGCGGCGGCGGCATCGGCAATCGTGGCGGAGTCGGGCAGAGAGAGTGCGAGTTCCCCTGAGGGCACGATATCGCGGTAGTGGCCAAAAAAAAGAGCACGAATAATCATTATTTTTAGAATACCACTTTAGGTGAGCTCAAAGTCACACTCGAAGGTGCGGCTCCAAGGGAGTGTCACGGAGCCGGGGACGAGCGCGAGGCCGATGCCAACGCCGCGTTTCTGAAGCTGCACGAGACGGGTTTGCAGTCCGACCTCGATGCTCTCGCAGGTGAAGGTGATTTGCTCTGTGCTGGTGGGATTGGGATCGTGGTGGCCGAAGCGCTCAATATTCTTAGTGCGTGCCTCGCGGCGCACTTCGGTCTGGTAGCCCCAGCCTTCCAGAAAGTGATGTGTCAAGGCGATGTTCTGCGCGTGGGCATCCGCGTGGCCGTCCGCGAGCCATAGCGCGACGGCCTGCGCGACGGTGGTGCCCAGCGTGTTGCCTGCCGTGTTCCACGCACCGAAGCTGGCGAGCTTGCCTGGAGCACAGGGAGAGTTCTCGGCAAAGAGAAGCGCAATGGCGAGCGGGTCTGCGCCGTTCGGATAGGCAACATCGCCCAGCGCGACAAGTTTTCCAGAGTTCTGGAATGTGCCTAACTCAGTAAAAAATGCTTCGTAAGCAGGTTGACGTGCCGTGCGTTCGGCGTCGGCGAAATCAGCACGCCACTCGGTGCGGCGCGGTGACGGCGTGAGAACTCCGAGGATCAAGTCGGCGTCTTCAGCGGAGCTTGCCAGAATTCCACCGCACGCCCCAATCTGACCCTCGACCGTGAGCCGCACCGCGCGGTCTTCGTAGGGCGCGACAATCGCCTCATCGCCAGGAATCGCGTAGAGCGGGAAGATACGCGGCTGCCGCCCAAGCTTGTCACAGAGCAGCCGCGCCGTGAGCGCGGAACCGACTTCATCCGCGCCGGGGTGGATCATCATACGATCCCGCACGTCCAGTAAGTCCGCCCAGCTCTCCAGCCAGGCTTTCTCGCGGCTCGGCAATCCCCACGCCGACGTGTCATCCGAGGTGATCAGCAAAAACGAGAGTTTCTCGGAAGCTAATAAGTTCAGCACGCTTAAGTTTAGCGCGTGGTTGCGCTCACGGCGCGTGAGAAACTCACGGATATGCTCGGCGGGAACGTCGGCCCGGATCGCCGCGATTTTGTCTGTCTCGCCCGGCTCCAGCGCCCCGACGGTCTGTTTATGAAGAAGCTGCGAGAGTGCGTAGCAGCGCGTCCCAAACGTCTTCCACCAGAGCGGCTCCTCGACGCAGTCGTTGGCATTGGCGACGCGGGTGATCAGCACAAAGGCATAGACCAGCGCCCCACTCTCCCTTGCCTGTACCAGCGGCGCGAGCCGCGCTAATCCCTGTGCGACTGTCTCGTTCGAAATCCGCGAGTTGATGAGATTGCCCCACGCGAGATACTCCACCGACGCCACGATACCATCGCAAGTCCCCGCCTGCTCGGTCAGCCACGCCGCCACGGCAAGTGTGTCGGCAGGATTTCGTCCTGAGCCACGAATCTCCACAGGTGGCAGGGAGATCTCCGCCCCCACAATCGCAGCGATCTGTGAGGGATAACGAGTGTTGACGGGGCGCTCATCAAGCGGGGCAAGGGCAATTTTCACGAGGGAATTATACCGCCCCCATGAACGGGGGCGTGATATTGTCGCTCCGCGACACGAAGGCCGTTCCGGCCATAAGATCGGGATGGGCGGGACGCCCTTTGTGTCCGAGGCACGAGGACAATAAGACGCCCCCGTTCATGGGAGCGAAATACACGGAGCGGGTATCATTATGCTCATGGCACGGATTTTGGCACTGGATTTAGGCGCGGAGAGTGGACGCGGTGTGGTGGGCACGCTCTCAGACAAGAGCAAGCTGTCACTTGAGGAAGTTCATCGGTTTCCCACGGGTGGGATAAAAGTCGGGGCGCACCTGCATTGGAACCTCCCCGGTTTTCTCGTGGAGCTGCAAACCGCGATTCAGAAAGCACAAGGCGGCGGGGTGATCTCCAGCCTAGGCATTGACACCTGGGGCGTGGATTTTGGGCTGCTCGGCCCACGGGGCGAGCTGGTCGCGCTGCCCGTGCACTACCGCGACCCGCGCACGGTCGGGGGTGAGGCGAAGCTCTACGCGAAAGTCTCCAAGGCGGAGATTTTCGCCAAGATGGGAATCCAGAGCATGGCGCTCAACACACTCTTTCAAGTGGCGGCGCTGGCGGAGCAGTCGCCCAAGCTCGTCGAAGCGAGCGCGAAGCTGCTCTTCATGCCGGACTTGTTGCACTACTTACTGACTGGCACCGCGCAGATCGAGTACACCATCGCCAGCACCAGCCAGATGCTCGACGCAAACTCTAGGCGATGGGCAACGGAGACGCTCGCGCCCCTCAAGCTGCCCATGCACTTACTCAGCTCCGTTGTGCCCGATGGCAGCTCCTACGGCACCGAGCTCACCACGAGCATTCCCGTATTTGCCCCCGGTGGCCACGACACCGCGTGCGCCGTCGCTGCTGTGCCCGCCGAGCCGGGCGAGAACTGGGCCTATCTGTCGAGTGGCACCTGGTCACTGATGGGCCTCGAAATTCCTGCGCCTATTCTCACGGCTGAGGCCGAAGCCGCCAATGTGACCAACGAAGGGGGCGTGCTGGGAACCATTCGTCTGCTCAAGAACATTGGGGGCCTCTGGCTGGTGCAGGAGTGCCGCCGCGCCTACGCCCGCCTTGGCTCCGAGCGCAGCTACGACCAGCTCACGCGCCTGGCAAGCGATGCCACGCCGCTGGCTGCGCTGATTGATCCCGATCACCCGAGCCTCTATGCCCCAGGCGACATGCCCAAGGCAATCCGCGAGCTCTGCGCCGCCACGGGCCAGACCCCGCCCGAGGGCGTTGGGGCGACTATCCGCTGCTGCCTGGACTCGCTGGGCCTGAAGTACCGCATCACGCTGCAAATGCTAGAGCGCCTCACGGGCCGCAAGATCACCACGCTGCACATTGTGGGTGGCGGCTCCCAGAACCGCTTGCTCAACCAGATCGCCGCCGATGCCACCGGCTGCACCGTGATCGCCGGTCCCGTCGAGGCCACCGCTATCGGCAATATTCTCTTGCAAGCCCGCGCTCAGGGACTCATCACCGACCTCGCCGAGCTACGTGCCATCGTCCGCACGTCGTTCCCCGTCGAAACCTACCACCCCGACCCCACCATGACCGCCCGGTTTATCGAGGCAGCGGAGAGATCCGCAGGATGACAGATATTGAGACCGTGGCCACATTTTGCCAAGAACATCTAAATCTTGGCAGCATAGTTCGGCTTGGAGATGAGTATGCGTACCCCCACCTGCCGCTCTGTTTTCTGGATGCAGTCTGGTCAATTGGTGTCCGTTATCAAGGTGTTCAAGGAGTCGTCAAGCGTTATGAAAAGTGGGCAGGTTTAGGCCAACCGTCCTCGGTTCATACAACTGCTGAGTTTCTTGAAAAACTATCGAGTTACTCCGCTGAGCAGGCATCAGTAACCATCTTTGCAAATCGTCAACGCACTTCAACTCGCGGCGGTATTCTCAAAGCCGAAGCAGTCGTTCGTTTTGCTCGTGTTCTTGATGAGTTAGGCATCCAAACCTTTGAGGACTTAGTCCAGCAAGATGATAAACTCCCTCTGGTAGAAACTAAGATTCGTCAAATCCCCGGTCAGACAAGCGGACTCTCGTGGCGCTATTTTCTGATGCTGGCAGGAGCAAGCCATTTGACTAAACCTGACCGACAGGTTTTATGTTTTTTCAAAACGGCTACAAGTAAGAACTTCTCAACCGAAAGTGCGCAAGCTCTTCTCGTTGCCGTCTGTGAGCAGCTCCGTTCACAATGCCCACTGATCAGCCCCCGCGAGCTGGATCACTTGATCTGGCAGTACCAACGAACACGATAAAATAACCCTATGTCAGCACTTACCACGGAGCCGCAATTTTTACTGTTCCCCTTCGGCCAGACGGGGCAGCACCTGTGCCTGCGTGGCGGGTTGGATTTGACAGATCGCCACGACTTCGGGCTGTTTTGCGACGATAACAAAGACTGGCGGATTGAGCGCAGTGCGCACGGAGAACTGGTTATTGAGATGCCAACCAAAGGATCAACCGGGGCGAGAAACGCCCTCCTTACTGCTTTCTTAACTATGTGGGCACTGCGCGAGGGCAGTGGAATCGCCTTTGACTCCAGCGCGGGCTTTGAGCTTCCCAATGGCGCGATGCGCTCCCCCGATGCTGCCTGGGTGCGAAAATCCCAGCTTGTCGCGCTCACCGACGAGCAAAAGCAAGAGTTTCTACCGCTCGTGCCCGAGGTAATCTTTGAGCTACGGTCATCGTCGGATCGGCTCAAGGCGCTTCAGGATAAAATGCTGGAGTGGCAGAGTGTCGGGGTGCGTTTGGGGGTCTTACTTGATCCACAGGAGCGGCAAATGCATCTCTATCGCCCCGGACAAGCACCACAGCTCCTCAGCAATCCCACCACCCTGGGCTGCTCCCCTGAGCTTCCCAACTTCACGCTCGACACGGGCGCTCTTTTCGACGCGGGGCTTTAATCTACGTCAGACCCCTGGAATTTACTGGTCTGTACATTCCATACAAACATTGCCCCTTGGTTCAAAAAATCACGATACTCTGCCGCAATTTCTATTTTAGTATTGTTTTTCCAGTGCATTCTTACCCGAGCGTACTCTTTCGGGTAGAGATGTATAAGTGCTTGCTGGTACCCTGTTTTAATATTGGTGAGTGTCACATTACCATTGCGCTCCACATGTGCGTGGAATCGAGCATCAGGGGAATCTACTGAGACAGTTTGTTCCAGAAGAATCGTGGTCATAGATGGATTAAGAAATGCCAACAGACCAAGCACAAAGAAAGTGTGCCATATTCGAACCCAAGATTTCCGTGCATCGAATGGTTTTCCCACAATAGTCCTCCCGTCTCCATAGTTAAACTGTGCCCCTGTCGCGGAGCGACTTCGAGGCCGCAGGCCAGCAGTGCGCAGCACGGTGTCTGCCTCCTTCACGAGGCCCGGCGGGGTGGGGTGTAGAGGTAGAGCGTTCCGATTTGGGTATAGCCGACGGTAGGGTAGAGCTGTGCGCCCGCGTGGCTGGCAAGCAAGACGTTAGCCGCCGCACCCGCCGTTTTATCGTCGGTGAGCATCCGCGCGAGTAGCGCACGGGCAATTCCCTGGCGACGGTAGGCAGTGAGCACAAACATGCTGTTGCACCAGCCGCACCCAGCGGCCGCGACACTGCTCACCCAGCCCACGGTCTGGGGGACGGCCTCATCGAGCGCGATGTACTGGCGCATGGGGGGCGGGTTCTGTGTCAGAAACTCCGGGAGAATCTGCCGTCGCCCCGCGGTTTTCGCCAGCGCCTCGGCCTGCTCAGTAGTCAAGACACGCCGAACGGGGAAGCGCTCAGAAACCGTGGGGATGTCCGTGAGGTCATGTACCAGAAAGGGCTCGGTGGAGCCCAGGCGGTAGCCCAGGGCTTTGAACGCGGCGCGCATCGCGGTGTCGTCGGTGCCGTGTGGGAGCAAGTAGCAGATTGCAAACTTATCCCGTACCAGCGCGCGTGCCCGGCGGTCAATCTCAGCGGGCGGTAGCTCCCAAGCGACATACTCCTCACCGCGGTAGGTGTCGCTGGGACGGCGGCGCGGGGCATCGTAGAGCCGCCAGAGATTCTCGCTCAGCCGCTCGGAGAGAAACGGGTGAGTGAAGCTACGCGTAAAACAAAAGCCATCCACAAAGACCTGGAGTGCGTGTTCAAGAGTCATTTGGTTATTTTGTGACACTGAGCGTGATTGGGGGAGCGACATGGGGGGTGAAGCGCAGCTCGTCCACCACGGAGCGGGCGGTAAGTGTCAGGCGCACCTCCCCAAGGGCGGCATTTGCTTCAGCCTTGAAGATTAGTTTATGCTCGCTTTGTTTTTCAGGCACTTCCGGGTTAGTCACGGTGACGCCCGTCGGGAGCCCGGTGATAATCAGGGGCACTTTCGCCTCGAAGCCCGGCTTTCGTGTGAGCTTGACGATCAGCTCGACAGTCTGGCCCGCTTTGAGCTCAACGCGCTCGCTGGCAAGAGCGACGGTGACATCGGCGGGGCCGGTGACACTGACAAGTGGCAGGGGCACCGGGCGCGTGGTGCGCTTGAGCACGTCACCTTCTTTGACGTACTCCTCTTGCAGTGCCTGGGCGCGGCGCGCGAGGTTCTGGGCGCTTCCGGTAACGCGCAAGGGAACGGCAGGCGACGGTGCTGCGCTGGCATCGGCGGTGAAAAATAGGGTCACTTCACTCTGGCCGCGTGGGATCTGTGGCGTTCCGACAAGCTGGACACCGGGCGGGAGCCCCGTAAAGCTCAGCGCGATCTCACTATCCAGGCCGTACTGACGGGTGGCGCTGACAATCACGGGAATGCGATCGCCCGGTGCAATACTTAGGCAGTCTGGCGCGACGGTGAGCGCAAACTCCGGGGCGGCGGGAGCAACCCGCAGGCGGTAGCTAAACTCGGGGCCAGAGCGGCCATTGAGGTCGGTGATGCGTACCGTGAACTCGCCGTTGTCGGGGGCAGTGAAGGCCAAAAATGGATCCTTGCCACGCGCATCGTCGTTGCTCGCGAGCTCGTTCCCCTCTTTGCCCAGCACCGTGAGCACGCCATCTAGCCGGGAGCCTAGCCGCGCCGCGAAGACTTCGAGCAAGATCACCTGGCCTTTCGTGGCGGCAAAGCGAAAGCAGTCTGTGTCCGGGTGTGTCGGCGAAGGCGAGGTGAGCTGTCCATTCACGGTTACGGGCAGTGCGATGCGCTGACCGAGCTTGACGCTATCATTAGGCTCCGCTTCGACAGTGTCAGGGAAGGGGCTCACATCGAGCCGCAGACCTTGCATAAACGGCATCGGGTCGAAAGGGATCTCGGAGGGCAGTGCAAGTGTGGTCTCGGAGACGAGCAGGTTCACCCCGGTGAGTGTCAGACGTGCGGCAGTGCCCGCCTGCCCGCCCAGCGGAAAGGTACTGGTGACGGTGGGGAGCTTGCCGATACTGAGCCGGTAGTGGTGGTCCGCGCTTCCCTGGTAGCGTAGGTCCCGGACCACCAAAAAATACTCGCCGCTCTTGCGTGGCGTGAAAATCAAGCGGGCATCGGGGCGTGCCAGAGCGCTCGCGGAGGCGACATCGTGGCCTTCGGTATCGCGCAGCACCAGCACCGGCTCCATCGTAGCCGCTGCCCCGAGCGACGCGCCCGCCTGCGCCTCAGCGACAAATGGCTCGCCTGCGGTCAGCGTGACTTTGTAGA
>NZ_JAYUPA010000824.1:0-9129 GCF_043760365.1 Armatimonas sp. | reverse complement strand
TAAGACAGCGCCGATCTTAGACGGAGGAAGCAGAATCTGCCTGCCGGTGAACCAGTTGTCCGTGGGATCAAGCTTTTTTCCCGTGTCAACAACGGCGTAGCGAATCGCGCCGCTTTCATCGTCAAAATAAAAGTGGTTGACCTTGCCCATCTGCCCGTCTACGGCATTGAGCGCATACGACTCTAAAGTACTTGCTCGGTGTAGCATGTGTTTAGGGCTTCACTTTCAGCTCATTGACCAGCAGGTTCTTTGCCCCCGCCTGAGCGATTGTCTTCTGCGCGATCGTGCCCGCCAGCGACTTCATCGCCTCGGTTAGCACGTGCCCTGTCAGGCGTACTTCGTTGTCACCGCTCTCCACATCAATCAGATTTGCGGTATTGTTCAGAGTTTTATCGTCGGTGATGGCCAACTTGATTCTAGGGGTCAGCGTTAGAGCATCACCTGTATTCTTCCCCATCTTCTCCGTGGCCGAGCCCAGGCGCTCCGTCGCTTTCTGGGTTGCCACTGATGCCTTCTCACCTGATTCTTTAGCGGACTCCGCGTTTTGGGCAGTATCTTCTTTGATGCCCTCAGCGGTATTTTTACAGCCGCTGCCCCCAATACCTATGCAAGCGATACCTAAAATCAATAATCGGTTCATTGTTTTCTCCTTAACTCTCCGTTCTTTTTTGTCTCTTCCGGGTGCTGACGGTCATAGTAGGCATAAAGCTGCGTCTCAAAAGCGCGGCTGATTATCTTTTCTGCCTCCCACTCAGGAGCACCTTTAACTTGATCCCGAGTCACGTTGACGCTAACGCTACGCTCAGACCAGCTCACACGGGTGATCCACTCCGGGGGAAGCAGAATACTCTTTCCTGGCCACCAGTTCTGCGTATCTACGGTCAGATAACTAATCCGCCAGGTCTCGTCATTGACAATAAAGTCGGTGACATGTCCCAGGTGGCCATCCGTAGCGGAGATCCCATAGCCTGTCACTTCCTTGGTGCTCCGCAAGTGGGCATCGGCACGCTCGTGGGCACAGTCTTCTGCATCCTGTCTTGCTTGGTGATCGGCTTTGTGCTGGAGGATCTCGGTGCTCCCCACGGTTTGGGCAAGCAGCCCTCCGGAGTACAGGTAGGCCCCCCATCCACTCACGCCATCCCAATAATAGGGCAAGGAGTAGTAGTCGTAGTAGCCTATTTCCCACTGGCGCGAGACAGGCTGATCCGTTTCGACGCCTGGACTCTTCTCAATCTGATCACACGTCAGATTCACAGTAAGCGTCTTCTTATCCCAGTCCACGCCGCCTAGTGCCAGAGGAGAGATCAGCACTTTACGATCCATAAGCCAGCTTCCCGTATTGACAATTAAGTAGCGGACGGTCCAAAACTCGTCATCGAAGAGAAACTCATCCACGCTACCAACCTCACCATCCAGAGCATGAATCGCCAGGCCGTGTAGCTTTTTTACTTCAACTAGCATTGGTATTCTCTTCCTTCTTTGCGGCGGCACCAGGCTGCCGATGCGCCTCAACCATCCAGAGCCACTTGTCAATGCCACGGGAGATCTCGGTGAAAATATCAGCGGCATCCGCGTCGTCGAGCGCATTGGTGTCGACAATTCCCTCACGTATAACTGCCCCAAAGGCCGCAAGAGCACTGGAAAGTGCCTCAATATGCTCGTCGCCCGTGGAGATGTCGTGGGGATACTCAGCGAGGCTAGAGCTGGCCGCAACCTCCCGTACCGTGCCACGCGCTGTACCACCAAGCTGCACAAGTCTTTCCGCGATCAGATCTGCATAGCCTTCGATATCTTCAGCAATATCATCAAAGAGAAGATGAAGCGCATGAAACGACGGCCCTCTGACATTCCAGTGAGCTTGTTTTGTTTGCATACCAAGGTCAAGACAGTCTGCAAGGCGTCGGTTTAAGTACGAAGCGATTTTCAACCGCATTACTTCAGGAATATTGTTTTTCGTTTGTTGCATAGCTCTCGTATGCAGGAGTTTCTCCCAAGGTTTCAGGTTAATTTCATCGCGCCTAGAATGTCTCCCATCGGGATAACGGCAAAACTGCTGGCATAGTCCGACATGGCGTAGGGCAGGATCAGCTCGTTATTGTGGATCTGGGCACCACAGCTATAAACCACATTGGGGACATAACCCTCGCGCTCACTAGCGCCCGGTGTCAGCAACGGTTCGTGCAGTCGCCCAATCACGCAAGAGGGATCGTCTTTGTCCAGCAAAATTGCGCCAATCGCGTACTGCCGCATCGGCCCGACGCCGTGTGTCAGAACCAGCCACCCGGCCTCAGTCTCTATCGG
Organism: Armatimonas sp.; assembly: GCF_043760365.1. Lineage (GTDB taxonomy): Bacteria > Armatimonadota > Armatimonadia > Armatimonadales > Armatimonadaceae > Armatimonas. The sequence continues at coordinate 6,828 of NZ_JAYUPA010000824.1, read as the reverse complement.
CGAGCCGCTGTTTCCGAGCTGAACATACTCCCATGGATAGGTCGGCTTGAGGAGAATCTCTTTCGTGTACCAGAAGTGCAGATGATCCGAGTACATGAGATAGATATTCTCGTTGTCCTGGCGTGAGAGCATGGCGTAGCGCCCCTTAATGCGGCGCGGAAAGAGCGCCATGCCTTTATTGTGAATCTCAGGGCCATTCAGGGTGCTCATCTCAAACGTAAGAAAATCCTCTGTCTGGAGAAGCTGGGGCATGGTGACCTTCCCATCGTAGGCGGTATAGGTGGCATAGTAGATCACTTTCCCATCGTCTTCTTGAAAAGCAACAAAGCGTGCGTCCTCAATCCCGTTGATCTCAGTGGGTGATGTGGGGAACAACACGCGCTCGAACAGCGGCTGTTTGAGCGAAAAAGAAGCCACGTAATTCGCCCGAGCCAAGGTCAACATACTATTTAACAGAAGAACATTTTCTGATTTCCCTCGGTTCTGACGCTCTACCAACTGAACACTAGCCTTCAGCTCCTCTAGAGTGAATTTTTCCGCTAGAGTAGAGAGTACCGATGTCACCAGCATGTCCCGATGATCCATTTCATGAAGTTTGCGCTCAAAGAGCGTACGATCATAGAGAGGGTAAGAGATAGCCTCGGGGCTCACGACAAAGCGTGTCGGTTCCTCTACCTTAATTTGATTTTTTGCATCCACAATTCCTGTACGAAATGCGATAGAGGAGATATGTCCCTCGCCTGTCGCACGCAGACTCAGGATAAAGCGGCTCGCCCCTTCAGGTAACTCACTCTGATCGGGATGCCACACGAGAGACGGATTAAAAAGTGCAGCACCTTCCAGAGCATATTCCTGCGTAAAATAGGCTCCAATGAGAAGCTTTCGTTCCTCGCTTAAAGGTCTATCCGTCAGCAAAAGAGACTTCACGTGCTCAAAGCGTCGCAGGCAGTACGCACGAAAATTGTGATGACGTCTTTCAAAATCCCTAAGTATTTGCTCGAGTTCAGTGGTAATTTTCTCTTCAGGCATCGCACTGATACGAGCAATGATTTGAATACTACGCTGCTCAGTTGTCGGATTGAAAGCGCGAAGCAGAACACGTGCACTACTTGGCTTTAGAATAGGCCCAGTGTGCCGAACAGATAGTAAAACAGTCTCTTGATTTTGCATTTATTTGATTTTATAACCTGAAAGACCTCGCTGATCGGGGAACCGATTGGGCCACCAACAGAGTAAATCACAGGCCCCACCAGCCCTAGTATTTCATTTGCGTCTGCATCTTAATCTGAATCTCATAGGTAATAAATGGGAACCTGGTTCCTTATGATGTATATGACTTCTATGGAAGAACCAAACAGTAGTTAAAAAAACCAAAAAACTTTCGACACTAGCTCTAGCTCTCACCAGCATGGTCTTAACAACAATAGTTGTGAGATAAGAACAGTGCCTGTGATCGCATTCGGCATGTCTCAATGATCCGTGTCGAACAGAGCGAAGTTATTTTACCGAAATAAAGAAAGGATCTAGAAAAGTGAGCGAAATAAACTTAAATTCCGTTTCAAATGTAGCCATCCGGATACGATTTTCGGGTAGCCCCACAGCGGATCAATACCACCTCACCCTCACGGAAGGGGCACGATTCGCTGCTGACTGGGAGGCTTATCTCAAGGGCAATAGTATTATTGGCGGCGCATACACCATTGAGGAAGCGGATCATCCCGTCATTATCTCACTAAATTTCAGCCTGATTGCTTATATTGAAAATGGCAAGATCTATTGAGATTTTTGATTCATTAGCACTCGAAATAGACTTTTCATTGCAGGCAAAGACTGCTCGTAATGAAAATTAATAACGACGATAGAGAAGAACATGAAACATCAAGAACGCACACTTCGTATTACAGCTGCCCTTACCCTTGCAGGGCTCATATCAAGTCAGATTCCCATGCGCGGTCAAACCGCACTGGGTTCTGTAGATTCATCTACCAGCCCTATCCAACCTTCTGATGGTTATCTGAGTGGTAGCGTTGATAATAGCGGAAATTTTCTGGGCATTAAAGGAGTAACAAATCGTAATACCATCTCAGGAATCGCTCTTGGCCTGATTGGTTTAAGTGCGTATAGCACAGTAACAGATGCACATGCAAGAAAAACGGCAGGCTCAAAGATTTCCAATGCACAAAATAAACCAATCTATGATGTCCTCATGAGCATGCCCGATGATTTTTCAGAAATAATTAAGCTCGTGGATTCGAGTGAACAAGTTAATTTGCTACGTGAAGATAATCCCTATACGTTTTTTGCACCGACGAACGCGGGGCTGATGTCGCTCGGTAGAGCACGGCTTAATCAGCTACAAGACCCCGCTCAAAAAACAGCACTGGTTGCGCTGATCAAACATCACACCCTCGCAGGTCGCTATAAAATCAGTGAGCTACTCGCTCTCAAAGAGGGCACGACACTAGAGACTCTCTCGGGCGAGAAAGTCACTGTTGGAAATAAAAATGGCATCCTCACTCTGAACAATATACCCATCGTACAAAACGATATTGCCGCTAGCAATGGCTGGATCCATCCCCTTGAGGCCCCGCTCGACTCAAATTAAAGGGTGTCTGAGAGCAGCATCCGACACATTCTCAGTGAAAATGCCAGCCTTCAGGGCTGGTATTTTTTGTTTGTTTATACAGTATAAAAATCTAAAATAGTTATTTAAATTTTCATTTTTATCTGGAACCTCAAGAATACAGACATCATATGAGTAGCAACAGACTGAGATGCATGCAAAATGCACATCCTAAAACTAGGAATGAACTTTCTGTCAGCTCAAAACTGAGCAAAAAAGTAATCCTGAAAAATTACAGGCGGTGACGACCTGTTATGAAAGTAGATAAACCATGATTTTTCGTAATTTGAATCTCAATCGAGTATTCCCGAGTGTTTTAGCAATAGGATCTATCCTGGGAGCAACAGCAGCCCAGGCCCAAGTCACGTCGGGTAGCATTACCACGCCCGCTGCGCTTGCAGGTGCCTTTATAGGTGGACCGGGGGCAGGAAGTGTGACAGTAACGTCGAGCGGTGGTGGACTGGGAACGCTTACCGCGACACCTTTCGCATTGCCCGCCTTTGGTACCCCTATAAATATTCAGTTCACTGCTACCAACGACCTCTTCCAGTTCAATAACCTGCCCGCGTCGGGAACAGGGATCGTGACGGGACTGAACTCAACGGTGAACTTTGTCGTTAATCCAGGAGCGGTGGCTATCGGCCCGCTAAACTTCACCACGGAGTACAGCTACGACGCGGATGCCACGGTTGTGGGACTCGACGGCACGCGTGTCACCTATAACCCAACGACAACACAGACGTTTTCGTTCGGAGGCTCTCTGTATCAGGTGAATATCGGCGCCACACAGGCTTCCAGCCAGGGAACCCCAACGTCGTTGTCCAACAACTCGATCGGGGGAACCATTACCAACCTGACTAACGTCGCACCGGAGCCAGGCACCCTTGCCTTTATCGCCCTAGGTGGCACCCTCGTCTTAGTGCGTCGCCGCAAGCACTAAAAATACACGTCACAACGAAAATCACTCATGCTGGGCTGGCTTATAGGCTGGCCCAGATGGGAGAGGGAAAGAGTAAAACAATGAAAATCGCGATTGATCTGGAAGGGACTCTCATCGCCGAGTGTGGCGAGTTTGCCTGTGAGCGCACCAATGAGCTGGCACGGTGCTTCTTGCTCTGTGGGCTGCGCGTCCAAGCGCGCAAGATGCTAAAAGAACTGGCACGTGCCGGACACATTCTCACTCTCTACACCAGCGGAAAACATAGTGCCGCCGCCCTGAGGCTCTGGTGCCTTGCTGCGGGGCTCCCGATTCATCACATCATCACGCTCGCGGATTATAAGCAAGACGCTCGCCATAACAAAGGAACCCGTGTCTGTTGGCCCCCCGTGAGCGGGCAGGATCTGATCCTCGACGACGAGACACGGCATATCGAGACCGCAAGGCGAAAGGGTGTGACCGCCCTTCAAATCACCAACCACAGCCCCAACTGGACAGCCTGTATCCAGAAAGCCTGCCTATCCTCCGACGGCATTCGGATGGTTAATAGAGAGCAAAAATTACAACCACAAGTCTAAATCAAAGTAGAAACAGAATGACATGTATCAAATTAATCAAAGGATATACTCAAAATATGCCTTATTTACTCTAATTGTTCTCCTATCTGCTTACACTAATGCGAAAGCAGACCCAATCACCTTGGGGCAAGCAGCCAGCTTTGGCGTTCTCGCGGGCTCGACGGTAACCAATACGGGGACCTCCATTATTTTTGGCAATGTCGGTGTCAGCCCAGGAACCGCGATCACCGGCTTTCCGCCAGGGCTCCTCAGTGGCGGAGTGTTCCACCTAAATGATGCCGTCGCCGTGCAGGCGCAGATTGACCTGACGACGGCCTACAATGTTATTGCGAACGAGGCATCTACCCAGGATCTAACCGGTCAGGATTTGGGAAATCGTACCTTGCTGCCTGGCGTTTACCATTTTAATTCGTCCGCGCAGTTAACGGGAGCGCTCATTCTTGATGCCCTGGGCGACCCCAATGCCCGCTTCGATTTCCAGATAGGTAGCTCACTCACAACCGCCTCCTCGTCCAGCGTTACCCTGATCAATAGCGGGGGTACAGGCAACGTGTACTGGCAAGTCGGCAGTTCGGCAACACTGGGCACGAGTAGCACGTTCGCGGGCAATATTCTCGCCCTGACAAGCATCACCCTAACCACGGGCGCAACAAACCCTGGCGGCAGAGCTCTGGCGCGCAACGGTGCGGTCACACTGGACACCAATATCATTGGTGCAAGTACCGCTCCAGATCCGTCCAGTTCTCTCCTGTTCTGCCTTGGGCTGATACTCACTTTCCCCTTTCTACCGCGCCGCCGTGCCTCACTTCAAAAAATCGAGATCTAAAGGGAACCGAGAGGGTTATCTCCGCATACGAGTGCTTGTTAGCAGTTCAGATACGGGGAAAGTTAAGGTTTCTTATGTTAATGAGGCGATTCACAAAAATTATTTTTTTGGCAACCATAGGAAACCTTCTCTTTAAGCTCGCAATTGAAATCACAAACTATAAAAACAGCATTCTTTTCTAAAAACACGAGGAAAAAACCCAAAAAATGAAACCAAACTCAGATATTTCTTCTTTGCACCGCGTGGCAATGATCGGAAATCACACACCACGCCAGTGTGGAATAGGAACTTTTACCGCTGACTTAATGGAAGCGGTCTCTCAGCGTTTTCCTGCAACGGATTGCTTCACGATCGCGATGAACGACCGTGCGGAGGGTTACGACTATCCCCCCTCGGTGCGCTACGAGATTCAGGCTGATGAGCTAATGTCTTACCAGTGTGCTGCCGACTTTTTAAATGCCAGTGATGTGGATGTCGTCTGCCTTCAGCACGAGTACGGTATCTTCGGCGGTAGTGCGGGAAGCCATATACTTACTTTGCTGCGTAAGCTACAGCAGCCCCTCGTCACCACCCTACACACCATTCTGCGCAATCCTAATGCGGAGCAGTGCGAGGTAATGGCCAAGCTGACTCGGCTCTCCGATCGGCTTGTGGTGATGAGTCAGCGGGGAGCGCAGTTTCTCCAGGATGTCCACGGGGTAGATGCGGCCAAGATTGATATTATTCACCACGGGATTCCCCAGGTACCCACGGTAGACGCTGAGCATTATAAAGAGCAGTTCCAACTTACGGGGAAATTCGTCCTGCTTACCTTTGGGCTGCTCTCGCCAGATAAGGGCATTGAAAATGTCATTGAGGCACTACCCGCCATTCTCGAACAGTTCCCCGAGGTAGTCTATGTCGTTCTGGGGGCGACCCATCCGCATATTTTGAAACAGCACGACGAAGCGTATCGCCAGAGTCTGGAAGTGCTGGCGGATCGCCTCGGGGTGCGTCAGAGTGTTCACTTCCACAATCGCTTTGTCCCCATTGAGGAGCTCACGCAGTACCTACGGGCAGCGGACATCTACATCACGCCCTATCTAAAACCTGAGCAGATCACGTCGGGGACCTTGGCCTATGCCGTTGGCTCTGGTAAGGCGGTGATCTCGACTCCCTACTACTACGCCGAGGAGCTGCTTGCCCAGGATCGCGGCATCCTAGTTCCCTGGCGCGACCCACAGGCGATTGCCCGTGAAGTCATCGCGCTCCTTGAGGAGCCCCAAAAGCGTGCCGCACTCCAGCAGCGAGCCGCTGGGTATGGACAGGAAATGGCCTGGCCCGCCGTTGCGGAGCGGTACAGGGAGTCCTTTGAGCGCGCCCGCACCGAAAAAATATCTCTCACGCAAAAGCGAGCCGCCACAAAAGTATCGGCGGCTCTGTATGCAAACTTGCCCGTGCTGAACCTGGATCATCTGCGGCTCATGACCGACGACACGGGCCTGATTCAGCATGCAACCTACAATGTCCCGAACGCCGACGAAGGCTACTGTTTGGATGACAATGTGCGTGCCCTGATTCTGATGGCACACTTGGAGGCAAGAGAGAAAACCTGTGAGGTCGTGCTTATCACACGCTACCTTGCCTTTATCAACCATGCCTTCAACGCGCAGACCGGGCGGTTCCGTAACTTTCTCGCGTATAACCGGCAGTGGCTAGAGGAGCAAGGCTCAGAGGATAGTCATGGACGGGCACTCTGGTCGCTCGGGACGGTGCTAGGGCGCTCGGGCAATCCGGGCTGGCGGGGCCTTGCAGGGAAGCTTTTTCATGCGGCCTTGCCCGTGGTGGCAGATTTCACCAGCCCCCGCGCCTGGGCCTACACGCT
>NZ_JAYUPA010000823.1:0-3213 GCF_043760365.1 Armatimonas sp. | reverse complement strand
CCGTAGATCTCGCCGTTGGCGTTGGTGACTTCGGGCCGTGAGGTCAGCTTTGCGTAGGCTGTGATCTGGTAGCGCCGGCCCGTGGCGTTGCCAATGTACTGGGTCTCGGTGTACTTATCCGTCTGGAGAACAATTACCGGGGCATCGTCAGTAACGGAGCGAATCTCATAGGAGATGGGGACGAGCTGCCCAGGAGTGGGAGCCGTGGCGAAGTAGGCACCCAGATCGCCTTTGAGTAGCAAGTTTTTGAGCTTATCCGGGCTGGGGCCGCCCTGTCCTGCGACTTTGATCGTCGTCTCGCTGTCCTTGAGCACTTTCTCCGCCTCGACATCCAGCTTTGCTTTAACCGCCACGCCTTTGTAGGCGGCTTGGAGTGCGAACTTTATCTGCGAGGCGCTAAAACGAGAGCTCATACTAAAGATGAGTCTCCGCCCGTAGGTGATTCCTGAGACATAGCAGGGGACATTGTCGTCGCCGATAAAGCCGTTGTCTTTCAGGTTATTTGCGACATCCATGGTAAACGTGGGGGTGACCCAGCGGTCGGCGAGCTTGTACTTATCCTTCGCCCCGGGGCGCGCCGTGAGGGTAAAGGCTCGCTCGATAAAGGCAGCAGTAACAGTGTGCTGTCCGCTCGACTTCTCCATGCTCAGGCCACTCTTGACCTCGGTACTCATGTAACGAACATTGATTCCGAGCTTGAGGGCGGTCTGGGTCTCGTTCTGGTTCTCTACCACCTCAAAGCTATAGGCCTCCGAGAGATTGTTGGGATCGCCCCAGGCTTTCTTTTGCTTGACCGCTCCGGTAAGAAGAGAGTTGATGGTGTTCTTCACATCGCCTTTGGTGGGGTAATTGACGATCTTACTGCCGCCGCCCAGGCTAGAGAATGTCAGCTCCAGCGGAGCACGCATCGCGCCAGGGATGGGGATCTCGGTGACATCGTTGCCGCCCTTGCGAACGCCACGCTCGCTAAGCATCGCTCCCAGCCAGAGCGCGGAGACCTCGCCCATGCTCACGAGCTCCTTGGGTGTCGAGGCGAGGGTGTAGGTGGTAGTAATATAGTCGCCCTTGCGGTCAGTATCCCCCCCTTTGGGCTTGGGATTATCAATGGGCTTGTCCATGCGCATCTTAGGAAGGTTGTCCCAGAAGTGCTCAACTTTCTCCTTCGGGGTGAGCAACTTGCTTACGGGAGGATTGACATCGGCCTTGGTGGTCGTGGTTTCTTTCCTGCCGACCTGCGGCGCGGCCAGTGCTCCCCCGACCAGGGAGAGCGTGAGTGCAAAATACAGTGTCGTGTTTTTCATGATGCCCCAGTATTTCATCCCCCAAGGGACGGAAATGGGGACAGAAATGAGAAAGAACAGGGGACGATAATTTATTTTTTTGTCTCCACCACAAAGACGAAGGAATTTGCTTTGTTCCTGGCAAACTAATGTTTATGATACTGATTACCCGCTACCGGGAACTCTACGACTACGAGTGCTCTGCCAATGCGCAGATGCTTACCATGATCGAGTCCATCCCCGAAATCAGCCGCACCGACCCTCGTTTCCAGCGCGCCCTGAACCTTGCCGCGCACCTGGCGGCGTGCCGTGAGAACTGGCTGACCTGGATGGCGGGGGAGGAACGCGAAATTGCTCTCTGGTTCGAGACGGATACAGCGCTGGAGTCGCTACGCCCCCGCTACGCCGCAATCGAGCAGCGCTGGGTTGCCTATCTCGCCGCGCTTGCTGAGGATCAGCTTCAGGCGACTTTTACCTTTACGGAGGCCGATGGCAACACCTACCGCGTGCTGACGGAGGGCCAGATTATCCAACTCAACGGCCACACCTGCTACCACCGTGGCCAGATCGTGCTCTTAGTGGATCAGCTCGGTGGCGAGACGGTGGACACCGACTACATTGACTGGGTCTATCCCCGCGACCCACGCTACGGGACTGATGAGTCGCTCCACATCTAGAGATTAGATGCTCCAGTCTTCGATTTGGAGGTTCGCGATACTGCCAAAATCTACGACAGTGATAAAACAGTAGCTCTGGAAGAGGCGCTTCAGCTCTCCATAGGCACGAATCTGGCTTGCTGTTGCTGTTTGCTGAGCAATGTGTGCCAGCCAGCCCCGCGTCTGTTCCTCAAAAGAGATTGCGGTACTCACGGCCTAGGCGGGTGGCTTCGTCGAAGTCGGGGCTGTCTTTGAACATTCCCTGAACCCGCTCCCACCAGGGCTTTTCAGAGGGGAGCACGGGGTGTGCCTTGCGGAGCTTCTCCACTTCCGCTTCTAGTCGTGCGACGCGGTCTTCTAAGGGCGTTATCATGGTAAGGAAAGTATATCAAAAATAAACTTCCTTATCCCAGTGTCGGTAGCGCCCCAGAGCCGCGATAGCCCGCTTCACTTTCTCATCACGAATCGCCGATCCGCCTCGCTCTCCGCCGATTAAAATCGGCGTCTGCAATAGCCTTCGGCTGCGAAGCCCGTTCCGGGCTACCGAGCTATTCCCTAGCCCGGAACGGGCTTTGCGGTGCTTGCGCCATTGCAGACGCCCCATTTCATGGGGCGGCAAACCCATTCCTTCGTCCTGACGAAGTCGGGTTTCAAGCGAAGGAAGGGGGCCGGGGGATGGATGCTACGCGTTGGTCGTCATCTTGCCTTTATCGGCGGCCTGAGCGTTCTTGCGGGCTTCGTCTTTGGCGGCGGCCATTTCTTCTACCGTTTTGGTGTGCAGACGCGCCGTGCCTTTGAAGCCGACCATGCGATGCACGCGTGTTCCGTTGGCGGTCTGTGCTTCTAGCTCGGCTTGCGCCGCCTCAATGGCACCACTTTTCTGGTACTGCGGGAGCCACTCGGCCTGCGCGACCAGCATCTGGTCCGTCATCTGCCAGATTTCTTCCGGATCGCAGACCGCGCCGGTGAGCGGGTCGTGGAGGAGGGCTTGCTTGAGCAGAGTTCTATCGCCGGAGATCGCCGCCTGCACGGACATCCGCTGGACATTGATGCTCGCCGTACAGGTCGCGGCGCAGGCGAGGGGCAGATCTCCCACAATCGGGATATTGATGCCGTTGCGGTCCACGTAGCCGGGCACTTCCACAATGGCATCAGCGGCCAGATTCGGGATCGCGCCGTTGTTGACGACATTGAAGTGACCTCGGTACACACGGCCTGTTTCGAGGGATTCGATAATGTAGCTGCCGTGCTCCTCGCTGCGCTTCTCCGGGGTGAAC
>NZ_JAYUPA010000822.1:0-9168 GCF_043760365.1 Armatimonas sp. | reverse complement strand
GTTCTCGTTGCGCTCTGGAATGTACTGAACGACGGTATCCGCTTCCAGGTTGAGAATCTGTGTTCCCCCACCTCTGCGCGCCTGACTGCTCCCCGGGCTGAAAAAGCCGAGCTTGACTGACGACGAGTTCACGTCATATTTATTCTTTGTCTGCGCCTGAGCGCTTCCACTGAGGGTCAACAGCGACAGGCTACAGACCGCCGCCACACGGAGAAGGTTCTTCAACACAAGCCTCCCAAACCATTTGGTTAGTTAAGTTTTATTTTTATTTAGTTTCGCCGACCGATAAACAAGGCGATTCCATTGGGCGACGCGCCATTGACGCTGCCGCGGACATAGTGGTACTGAGCCTCAACGAACAGACCTCCGGTAAGCCGAAGACCCGCCCCAATATAGCCCCCGAAGCGAGCTTTGAACCCAGAGCCCGCTGCGTCCACAAAGTAGGCACCGAATCCCTCAGAGGTGAAGAAACCGGTCATGCCTGTTGAACTCGATCCTCCCGAGGTTCCCGCACTCGTCTTGGTGACCAGTAAGGGAGCGATACGGAACGATTTACCTGCCGTACCGCCCTGGAAGTAGCCCACGGTGAGGGTTCGCGCTTCCTCGGAGCGCGAGCTACTCAGATCCACCATACCACCGAGAACCTGAGTTCCTGAGAGGTTACGTGTGGTGACACCGCTGGGACGCAGGACCCCTAAGCGGATGCGTAAGGGGATGGTCTCTGGGCTGATCGCCGACTTGGGATTGAGCTGTGCGCGAGCAGACGAGGTCAGCACCGCTGCCGGGATTAAAGCCAGAGTTACCATTCGTACGAGGTTTTGCATTGCATGCATTATAAGGGTCTCCTCCCCACGCGTCAAGCTTAGTTGCACAAGAGGGCCGTGACGTGCTACAATCGGCGGCGATGGCAAGGGTAAAGCGGCGCTATACAACGGTAAGTGGAAACGAGGACTGGATTGTCTCCGTCTCCTATGATGACCATGCACTGACGCGTGTGCACTGGTTTGAGGCGCAGGTGAGCGCCGTTCAGGAAGCAACCGGGAAACCATTCCCCTTCCCTAAAGAGCTTGCGACCTACCGTATCGGTGAGACCGAACATCCATTTCGCGACTACATTCGCATGGACTGGGCGGGCGACACTGAGGCGGCTATCGCGCACATCCTCGATACGATCTACCGTCGTGTCTATGCCTACATCGAGCGCGGCCACTAAAATCTTCTGAAGATAGGGCATGAGACTCGGGTTTAGCCGCAGTGTCGAAGGAAGCTCTAACGCATCAATCTCGGCATCCCTGGTGGGCTAATAACTATCAATACTCTCATTGAGGAGAGCGTAGAGAGCCTGGTTCGGTGGCCGAGTATTAGGCAGGAGGGGCGGCAGGACAGTATTCGGGCGAATGAGAACAAAGTCACTTCCCTGAAAAATATCCCACTCACGAGTGACACCCGAGTGCAGTTCACTCATCTTCCGAGACGACTGCAATACCTTAATTTCTTCACAACTAATTTTTAAGATGGATACGAGGATACCGTACAGGTGGCTGAGCCGCTAAGAATCATCGGAGAGACAACGGAGCCCCAGCAGAGCTGGACGCGCTTTTTGGAGCGACGCAGTGCGCTGGAGGCAGAAATGCTTCTGGAGGTCTGTAATGGCTGCGATCACTGTGGCACACGCTGCATGGCGGGATTCGGGGTGACCCAGCCCGAGTGGGAGGCAGTTCAGGCCTTTCTTGCCGAGCAGCCTGTCACAGAACTTGAGCGCATAGAGGCTCAAGAAAAAGAGGTGGCATGGCCGGGCGCTGACGAGTTCGATGCACGCGTGCGCTACTGCCGTTTCCGTGACATGGAAAAAAATCGTTGCTCCATTTATCCAGTACGTCCAACCATCTGCCGACTTTTTGGACACACGCAATGGCTCCCCTGTCCAATCGAAGCAGTGTCCTCTTACCCTGATAGTGCCGCCACTCTTTGGAATGCATACAGAACTGAAAAAAGAAAACCTTGGGAAGAGTGGCAGGAGGAGGAGAATAATGGATATATGTCGAATGCCTAGTGCGCTGAGAGAGCGAGGGCGGATGAGGCTTTGTGTTTCGGGGCTTGCCTTGATTCACAGTGCCATGTTATAATCCGCGCGTGTCTTTAAGAAGTAGCGGTTGCGTGGCTGGAACAATTTCCAGGTTTCTGACGATCCAAAAGGATACGGGTCACGCAGACCGCAGGTGACGTTGCTAGAGCGGGAGTTCGGGTAAGCTCACGCTCTGTTTTGGCAAAACACGGCAATGGTCATGTTGATGTTTTGTGTTTACCCGGATGCTGTCTGACGTGGTTCACTCTTTTAGGAGCCACGGAACGGGCTGAATCGAGGAGGTTGACCCCACTTTGAAGTTCGTGCCTACATCACGGCGATATGCCGCACTTGCTGTTTTTATGACCGCGCTGGTCGGAATTACAGCCGTGGCAAACGCGCAACGCAGGGACCGGCAGACGCCGAGCCTGGGTAAATATCCGGTTCCCTTACGTTCATTTGCGGGCGTTGGTGACACTCGGTTTCTCGCGCCAAGCGTAACGGCTCGCGAGCTGGGTTCCAACGCACTCGATAAACAGGGAACAAAGAACCCCACACGTGTTCAGATTGGTGGCCCTAATGGTGCCAATGTCCAGGAAAAAGTGGTGGATGCGACGTTCTCGGAAACAACCGATGAGATTACTCCTCACTGGGTTGACGATGAGCAGACGATCTATTTTGCCAAAAATTCTGGGACGGCAACAAACAGCCACTATCAGTTGCACCGTATCTCCTCCAGTGTGGTGAATAACCCTCAACAAAATGGAGCAGGGGTGAGTGTTGCGCTGACCAATGAACCCGGTGCTGATCACTGGTGGCCCACTCCCGATCGCTCGGGTAACCGCTTGGCGTTCGCGAAGTCCACTGATAATCGGATCCTCACGGATCCCTTAAAGGTGTGGCATCTCTACATCGCGGTAACACCAGGGCCAGGAACCACAATTGATACAGGCCCCGGCGGGAACAGTAACCTCCTGAACCTTACGGGAGATCCTCAGACCTTCCGTGGCAAGAAATTTCTCAATGTGGGTCGGCCTTGCTGGGTGGGGACAACAGAGCTGATGTTTTCTGGCTTGCTGGAAGGCGACACGCTCTACCATCTCTACACGGTTAATGTTGTTTCACGTCGTTTCACTCAGGTAACGGATACGACCGCCGACGAGCGAAATCCCGCCGCTTCCCCCGATGGGAAGTACGTGGCTTTTGACTCGACTGCCGCTTCGGCAGTAGCGGGCAACACCTACTCGGGAGGGACGCTGCCAAAGACGGACACCACCGATGGTGACCCGGCACGGGCTACCGCGATCAACCCCACGGGGCGCCGTAATATCTTTGTCATGAGCTTGGCAACCGGTGCGGTGGTACAGTTCTCCAACCGCTACGTGGGTGCACCTGACTCGGATGACATACAGCCTTCGTTCTCCGCGTCACGTAGCAACCTGTTCACCAACACCACAGGAAACCAGTACTTCATCGCTTTCGCTTCAACGCGGCAGCCTGATGTTCCGGGGGCACCTACTGCTTACACTGCGGGAACCAACACGCACGATATCTATGCCGTGCGCGCCACGAACACCGCAACCTCAACTGCGACGCTTCTTGTGGAAGGCTCCCCTATATCAGGAGCGCAGTCCGCAAAGCAGATTGACACGTCGGATCCGGGCTACATCTTTAATGACCAGTACCCCACTTGGTCTCCGTTTATTAACGCGACGCGTGTCGCGTTTCAGTCCAATCGTGTGGGAAGCCTACAGGCAGGAAATTTTGGCGAAGGGTTCCGCTTACCCAATGCCCCAACCCCGTCGAACTACAACGATATCTTTCTGGCAAGCGTTGTTGATGTTAGCGCACCGACACTGATTCGCTACGACACCAGCACGAGCACGGGCGATGTTGTGCATATCAACCCGGTTAATCCGGGCGATGCGCGTCTACAGCCGTTCGATGCCAATATCTCCTCGCGAAGTCGCTCTAGTGTCAATCCGCTGTTCCCTGGACAAGATGCCTTCTTCGCAGTGCGCGTGGACGACCGTGAGTCTGGTGTTCGGTCGGTTTACCTTCAGTTTAAGAACCCGAACTCCAAGTACCAGTCCCGGGCACAGGGTGGTCTTGGCGTGGAGCACAAAGACTACTTCGGTACCCACTATGTCCTCTGGGAGGGCAGCCCGCCCCAGACTTTGCCCTGGATGTCTGCTGATGGCAGCAACCGGGTCGGGATTGAGTACGAAGCGCAGGTCGTCGGTCTTGATGGTGTTACCTATTTCAATCACCGAAATAGCGGTGGCCCGATCTATACGCCTAGTGTGAACGACCGAACCGCTTTCTCAGGCGCGAATAATCCGCCCATGGATGGCACAGGGGGACGGCCCAACACTTGGCTTCGTCTTCAACCCATCGTTGATGAAGCCACCGGAGAGCCCATCAAGCCCGCGGATGGCCGTGGTGGTGTGCTCTACGGTGCGAAGTGGAGACTTCCTGCGGAGGCCTCGGACTGGATCATTGACGTTATCAGCTATGACAACGCCACGAACCCTTACGGCCCTGGCTCGCAGAACTGGATCATCTACGACAATGTCTGGGGATTCTCCACGGCAATTGTGCCCAATGCACCCGATGTTGACACTTTGTTTGTTTCCGATAACATGCTGGGACAGAAGTTCTTCATCGCCCGACCCGGGCAAGTTGCAGGAGCACCTAGCAACGACCAGCCTGTGTCGTTTGGCGCGGAGTCGTACTATACCGACCCAGTCATGACTCGCTACCCGTCGGAAGTGAACCCGACAGCGGTACCTGCTCCTGGAGCAACGGATCAACGTCTGTGGTCAACACAGGGGCCTCTGCAGCTCACAGGACGGTTTGGTGGACGGAACTCGCGCGGTGCTGCGGTCAATCCTGGCGTGATCCATCCCCTTGGAGTCGCGTCGTATGTAGATCCGCAAATCGCATTCACTCCTGTGCTTGAGGCAAATGGCGTAACCTATGCGCTTCCCAACACGGGGCGCTACACGATCTGGCGCACGCTCTGCCGAGGACCTGTACCACAGGAACTCATGGATGCCTATCTGCCCTACGCTGCACCGGCACCCGCCGATGTGGTGGTTGGTGAGAAGGCAGAGCGCACCATTCGTGTAAAGAAGCGTCTGATTGTTTGGGCTGCTCCCTTTATCGGCAACATCTTTGTTGGCTCTGGTAGCCTTGCGGATCTGAAGACTCAGGAGCGATTGACAGCCTTTGTTAATAACGGTGGCGCACTCTTCGTCTCTGGTTCGGATGTCGGCTTTGCCCTAGCAGGAAATGGTCAGAGCAACGCCTTCTACAACGGGACTCTTAAGGCTCAGTACGTCGCTGACCGTGGTGGAAACGGTTCCGTTGTCATCAACGCTGTGGGAACCACGCCGCTGAATACGGATGCCTCAACCCCGAATCAGAACTTGTACGGGACGTTTGACGGCACTAACTGGAACTACTCTCCACCTCGCTCCGCTCCTCTCAGTAGTATTTTCACTGTTGGCACAGGATTTGGAGACGGCGGACGGACGAGTGATACGGATATAGCCTATGTTGACTCAATCCTGCCAATCGGAGGGGCGGTTGCTGAATACAACTATGCCAATGGCAATGGAGCACTGATTTCCAGTACTGCAAATAATGGAGGACGTGTCTACTATGCGGCCTTCGGTTTTGAGAGCCTCGGCTCTGACTGGTATCTGCAAACTCCGGCGGGTGGCACAATTCCGCTGATCTTTAACCGAGCACGTCGTGCGGAAATTATGACCAACTTCCTGTTGGCTAACCGTACAGGCACAATGTCGGGACGTGTGATTGACGACAACGGTTCTCCTGTAGCTGATGCGTTGATTCGGGCAACCCAAGGCACTAACACGGCTGTTGGAACTGCTCTGACAAACGGCAGCGGCGACTTCATTATCCAGGGATTGCCCGTCGGGCCCTATAATATCTCTGGCTACAAGCAAGGGTTTTATACCCAGCATGCCACAGGATACTTTGTACAAGCTGCCAATGATACCAAGACTTCACTCAAACTAAAGCGGGCCAACCCGGGCAAACTCACGAATATCGTGAAGCCCAATCCGGTTCCCCCTGCTCCAGACCCTGAGGGTGGCGTCTTTGCTCTTGATGGGAAAACGGGGATTGGTGGAGTCGAGATTCAAGCCCGCCGCATCAATGCGGATGGCACGATGAATATTGCAACTGCGATTTCATCGGATGGTACTGATGGTCGACGGCCTGGTGCGTACCAGATTCCTGACCTTCTGGTCTGGGACGATGGCTACGAGCTGCTCGTCAATGCGGCAACCAATCCTGAATTGGACTCTAACGGACGTCCCCAGTACAATCCGGACGGGACGCTTAAGACCGTTGCAAATCCTAAGTTCCGCTCAGAACTCACTTCTATCGTCGTCGGTAAGCCAACCCAGGCGGGTGTCTTGCTGGGAGCAGGAACACTAATTCAGAATCGCCCGACCCTAACAGAGCCTGAAAGATGGCGTCTGATTGTGATCGAGGATCAAGTATCACAGATTGACTTCCTACTGGGCGGACAATCCCAGAAAGTCGTTGGCCAGGTCCTAAATGCAATAACCAACAACCCCATTCCGAATGCCTTTATAACGGCAGTGGACGAGGGTACGGGGGCAACACTTGGATCGGCAACCTCCGATGTTAATGGAAACTACACTCTCATCAATATTGCGGACAAGTCGGACAAGCTGCCCGCGGCAAGCTACACTATTACTGCCTCGGCTCTGGGCTTCAACACGGTGGCACAGAATGGCACCGTTGTGGGAGGGACAGGAGTTCTCACTCTGCCCGTCTTCCGCTTGACCCCGTTGCCGGATGGTTCTGTCTCAGGAACTGTGAAGAAGGTGACAGGAGATGCGCTTGAGGGCGGTGTGACAATTCGGTTCTACATTGTTCAGAACGGAATCGTCAGCGCAACGCCTGCCGCGACGGTAACCACAGCTGCTACGTTGAGCAGTGATGCGACGGGATACACCTTCAACTTCAAGACGGCTCTTCCCCCGGGTGAGTACGAGGTTGTTGGCGACAAAGTAGGCTTGACAACGGATCCCACGCCTCTGCCACGACTCTTCGTGACATCGGCAACGGAGCGCAAAGCTTATAACTTCCGTATGCAGCCTGCCAAGGTCTACAGTGATGGGATCCAACTCATCTCGATACCCGGTCGCTACGACTACACAACGATCACTACCCGTGGGATATTTGGTCTGAGCCCGTCGGGAGATAACGATGGGGACGGAACATCTAACACGGCAAATGACCGTGCGGTCTTCAACACCTTCAATGTCGCTGACTGGACGGGGACGGAATACAACATCGGACCGGAAATAGCGCTTCAGGTAGGTAAGGGGTACTTCACCCGCTTTGGAGCACCCGTGTCTGTCACTCAGGTTGGTGCGGCACAGCCGGGTAGTACCTTCACACTCTCCCTGGCACCGGGTTGGAACTTGGTCGGACATCCGTTCGTGAATCCGACTAGCCCCAATACACCCGCACCGGATTTGGATCTCTACACTCACGGTCAGATCCAAGAAGAGGGTGGTCCTGTGCTGAGCATGACGGATGCTGTCCGTCAAGGGAAAGTACGCGGTACTCTGTTCGGTTACTCGGGATCTAACAATGGATCCCAGTACTACCAATCGAGTGTTATCAAGCCCTGGTTCGGTTACTGGTTCCAAAACCAGACCAATCAGCCCCTGAAGTTAATTCTCAGCTACCCTGTCTCTCGGGGCGTGAAAGTGGCCAGCAAGCCACAGACACGCGCTCAGTCCGAGGCGATCCAGCACCGCCGTATCGAGAGCACGGGCCCGTTGAACTACAAAATTCAACTGTCTGTGAGCCAGGAGGGTGGTCTGTCTGACACAGATAACTCCGTGGGGGTATCTCCAACGGCAAAGGACGGATTTGATACAGAAGACACCCAAAAGCCACCGATGATGACGGGCGTAGACCAGGTTTACGTGCAGATTCAGGGAACGGATAAGCAAGGGCGCTCGGCGGGCTTCGCGGATGTTATCCAAGCAGCCACTCCGGGAACCAAGAGCTGGGACTTTACGGTCAGCACAAGTCGGGCCGGTACAGTGACAGTCTTTTGGCCAAATGCCATGCGCCTGCCTAAGGGAGTCGAACCCACGGTGACAGACTTGGAGACAGGTAAGAAGATGGCGATACGTTCCGCCTCCGCTTACCGGTTCCAGGCAACGGGCAAGGGCACACATCGGTTCCGTATTGAGGTCGCACCGCAGAAAACACGTGTACTGGCGCTTGCCAATGTTCGTGTTAAGGGAAATAGCCGCGGTGTTTCCGGCGACAACTACCGAATCAGCTTCACGGCAACGGATCAGTCCGATGTCGAGATGCAAGTGACGACATTCGGTGGTCGGGTGGTCAGCACCCAGAGGACTCGTGCTGAGGCAGGAGTCGAAACAGACCTCGTCTGGAATGGTCTGAATAACGGAGGGGGCGCCGCACCTGCGGGCGCCTACATGATCGTCCTGACGGCGAGAAACAGTGCGGGGGCAACCGTGCGGCAAGCACTGCCACTTGTACGAGTCCGCTAGTCCTAATTGCTTACAGATTCCTCTCCACCACTTGGGGAGGAATTTGTAGGTACTGTGTAGAAAAATAGTAACAATACATGCGGGGTACAATGCGAACCATGATCGAGCGGCAAGACTGCTCAATAACGGGAAGGCTTGCTACGACAATGGACGGAGGAAAAACGCGTTGAGAAATTTGGTGCTTGGGAGCTTTGGGCGACGTATCAGCTGGTCGCTGGTAACGGCGCTTCTGTTGCCTGTGCTCATGCTGGCGATGCCGAAGCAAGTGAAAGCGCAAACCACTCGAATCCCTTCAGTGGCTGCGCTCGACTTTGGGGTATCACCAGGAGTTGGGGCAACTCAGATTGACGGCCGTAGTGCGACGGATGCTGTGGCAACGGAGATGACAAATACCAGCCGGTATGAAATCACGCCACGTACCGTCCTCAATCAAGAGATTCAGAAGCAGGGGTTGAGTGCTCCCTTTAATACTATTGGGATTCAGCGCCTGGGGCGAGCTCT
>NZ_JAYUPA010000821.1:0-9184 GCF_043760365.1 Armatimonas sp. | reverse complement strand
AGAGAAACGCCAGGTCTCTATCGTCGCGGCGTCGTCGCACTCACCACCGCTGAATAGGAAGAGTAAGAACCGTTCGTGCTGTGCGACCGTAAGCGGTAGGAATAGGTGCGGTTGCCCACCACCGCCGCATCATAGTAGTAAACGATTGAACCAACGCTGCTCGCCGTGCTGTCCGTGAGGGTGGTCAGGGGAGCAAAACTCCCTCCGTTCTCCGAGCGCTCCACGACCACCGAATCCTGCGTGTTCGAGTTGTTGCGCCACCCGATGCGAACGCGAAGCGGACTCGAATACGTCCCCACGACAAGCCCGCTCGGCGCTAACGGCACGCCCGGCGTAACGACGTCGAGCGTCGCCCCGGTCGAGTACCCGGCGACGTTGAACGCGCTGATGCGGTAGGAGTACCGGTAGGCTGGTTTATACGACTGGTCCTCGAAGTTGTCGGTAAAGAACCCCGTGTTTGCGGCGACCCAGCCAATCTGCTTGTAGGTAACGCCATCCGCAGAGCGTCTCACCTGGAAGCCGTTTTCGTCGGTCGAGCCGTCGGCCCACGATAACGAAACTTGATTGGAACCGTTCACCCCCGAGAGGTCTGAGGGCGAGGCGGGAACCGCCGTCGCGGCGGGGAGGGTGGCGTTCGGCACCAGCAGGAACGACCGTGATGCGGTACTGCCCACCGGCCGGTAGTAGCCGACGATCAGGCCGCCTTTGTTCACGGCCTTGGCGACGGTGACACTTGCCTGGGGGCCATTCACGGTCAGCGTGTTCAGATCCCGCATCCCGGTTGCGGAATCCCACACGAACGCGCGGTCTTCCCCGAAGGTGTTTCGGGAAGTGCCGACCACCGTGAGCAACGCACCCACCTCCGGGTTGTTGGCTACATAGGCGGAACTGAACAGCCACTCCGGTCCGCTCAGGTTCTGGACGGAATACCCGCTCCCGTTCGGGGTCCACAGAGCCGCCTGCGACTGACCGCCGACAAACGTATGGCCGACGATAGACCCCGTCTGATTAATCCGAAGGGCAGTGCCGCCGGTTCCCAGCGTTGGTAAAATGGTGGTCCCTGCCGGAAGGCCGTAGGCAGGAGCGGGCAGCCAGACGAAGGGCTGGATCGTCGCGCCGCTGCTTTGATCGAAGTATCCCACGACCTGATCCAGGTTGTTGATGCTCTGGGCGATTCCACCGGAAGACCCGGTAGGGCGGGGAATAGTAGTGGCGACGAAACTGCCGTTCACCAATCGCCAGATGGTTTCGAGGGAACCGCCCTTGTTCGGGTAGATGGTTCCGGCAACCGAGCCGTTGTCGTTGATACCAAAGGCCCAGGAGTGAACATTGGATAGCTTAACCCCGCTCAGGTCTGTCCGCCAGAAGAAGGCGTTCTGCGGCGACGTGTATCCGCTCCCGAGTGCCTGACCGGCGAGTTCCCCCCACTTGTTGATGCCGAGACTCTGGCTGTACGGGTGCGTGCCGTCGGTGGTGACGAGAGCCATGAGCGAGTTGATGTTCCCGCTCCCCTGAAACCAGGTGCCATTGACCGGAGTAATCCGGAACGCGCGCATGTTGGTGCCGTCGTAGGTATGACCGGTAATCTGTCCGGCGTCGTTAATGTCGGTTGCCTCAGCAGTCAGGTTGAAGGCGGTGCCGAGGTCCACGAAGGTGTACGCGGGCGTGGTCTGGCCGTGCGCCAGTGGCGCGAGCATTGCTAATCCCAGCGTGGAGGCTGTCAGCAATACAGCCTTGAATCGATTCATAGTTTAACTCCTTTGAGAACGGATAGCGCCATTGAATAAGCCTACTCTCTCAAAACTCTCTCAAGATTTCAGGGCCGAAGAAATAACAGAAGAAATACTTGATATTGTTTTGCCCGGGCCGATCAAGAGCCCGATCGCGTCTTCCCAGTCGAGCTGCTCCCCCTCGGTCACCGCGCGCGTATAAGCCGCCTCGCCTAACGCGTCACGCACTCTCGCAATCAGGCGCAGCTCTATTTCCTGCTCACCGGGCGGAACTTGAATCCCCTCCGCTGCACGCAGGGCGCGGAGGGCGGCGAGGAGCTTGGCGGCGCTCGTGTGCTCGCCATTTAACGTGGCAACACCCGCCAGACCAGAGAGACACTCCGCGAGCCCCTCGTTCTCCTCCAGGTCACGGAAAATAGGGAGGCTTTCAACGAAGTGGAGGCGAGCCGACTCCGGGTTGCGTTGTGCGAGCGCGAGATGGCCCATATTATTGAGCGAGATGGCTATGCCAGAGCGATGCCCGATTTGTTTGCGAAGGGTCAGTGCTTCCGCATAGAGCTTCGCTGCCTGTTCCACATTTCCCCGGCTGCGCTCCACACTGCCCAGGCTGTCCAGGGAGTTCGCCAGCCCATAGAAATTGCCCAGGCTCCGTTTGAAGCGGACGCTCTCAATGAGCAAGCGGGCGGCACGGTCCAGATCCCCCTCATCCTGTGCCAGCACGCCTAGATTATTGAGCAGGATAGACGCGCCCCGCCGGTCGTCCAAGGCCCGGTAGAGCGCCAGTGCCTCCTCATAGTGCGCAAGGGCTTCCTGCATCTGTCCTCGCTCCAGAAGGGCATTGCCCAGCAAGTTCAGTGTGGCGGCCAGCCCACTGTTGCCGCCCAGCTCGCGCCAGAGTAAGACACTCTCTTCTAGCAGGCTCCTTCCCTCCTGGTCATCACTCTGGTCGAGCGCTAGTGCGCCCGCGCCAGTCAGCGCCCCGGCCCGCAGTTCGCTCCGTCCGTACTCGGGATGCTCGGCTGGAACCCGCGCGAGGGCATCGTGCAGTCGTCGTCTTCCCTCCGTCAGGTAGCCGCGAATGGACCAGAAGTACCAGAGGCCGCCACACAGCCGCAGGTGCGTTTCCACGCGCTCCGGCTCCTGCGATGCCCAGACAATCGCGGCGCGCAGGTTGTCGTGCGCCTCCTCAAGGCGGTGCAGCCACTCCTGCTGATGCTCGCCACGCAGCTGAGCCTCGCCCTGCTGTGTGAAGCACTGATAGTACGCCGCGTGCGCCTGCTCCGCCTGGGCTCGATCGTCCGCCTCTAGCTGCTCGCAGGCAAAATCGCGGATGGATTCCAGCATCCGAAAGCGCATCTCGGCGACGCCCTCTTCGGTTTGGATCAATGACCCTTCCCGCAGCTGCGCTAGCATATCCAGGGTCAAGGGTTCGCCAGTGACGGCTTCGGCGGCCTCAACCGTCCAGCCGCCGCGCAAGACGCACAACCGGGCGAAGAACTGCTGCAGCTCCGGCGAGAGCAGACGATAGCTCCAGTCAATCGCCGCCCGAAGCGTTCGTTGCCGTTCCGCGACCCCGCGCTTGCGGCTCACCAGCAGCTCAAAGCGGTGCGCCAGTTGGTTGAGCATCTGGGAGGGCGTCATCACCAGAGCGCGGGCAGCCGCCAGCTCTATGGCCAGGGGAATGCCCTCCAGGCGGTTGCAGAGTTCGGCAACAGCGGCGGCATTAGTGTTGGTTACTTTGAAATCTGGCTTCACCGCCTGCGCACGATCCACGAAGAGCTGCACACTCCCATAGACACCCAGGCCCTCGGGGGTGTCGCCGCTACCGCCGGGAGTCGGCAGTGGAGGAACCACGAACTCGTGTTCCCCCGAAAGCCCCAGCAATTGCCGGGAGGTTACGAGGCAGACCAGTGAGGGAACCTCCTGGAGTAGGCGCTCCACAAAGTCCGCCCCGCCCTCCACTACCTGCTCCATATTGTCCAGCACAAGAAGCGAGGGATTCTGTGAAAGCGCACTCACTGCTTGCGAAAACGCATCCTCACCAGGTGATCGAGGAAGGCGCATCGCCTCTAAGAGAGCATCTGGCAGCAGGTCGGTATCGGCGATATCCGCGAGCGGCACGAACCAGACGGCTCCGTGGAACGCCTCCACGAGGCGGGCCGCCGTCTCCACCGCGAGGCGCGTCTTGCCTGTTCCCCCTGGCCCGGTCAGCGTGACCAATCGCGCCGCGCCGTCGTCTGTTCTTAGAAGCGCTTGCACTCGCGCCATCTCCGCTTCGCGCCCAAAGAAGCGGGTAAACTGCAGCGGCAGACTGCCCGTGTGCGCACGCTCGGCGCGCAGCGGTGGGTACTCTTTCTTCGCCATTGCGGCGAACTCAACCTGAAACAGGCGCTCCGGTAGCTCCACATCCCGTAGTCGGTAGACGCCGATGTCGCGCAGGCGCACCTCTGTCTCCAAATCACGCCTCAGCAGGCTACTGGTCGCCTCGGAGCAGAGCGTCTGACCGCCATGCGCCGCATTGAGTATCCGCGAGGCCCGGTGGAGGGTCGGGCCGTGGTAGTCGCCCTCCTCTAGCTCCGCATCGCCGGTATGAAGCGCCATGCGCACCAGAACCGATCCGATGCCCTCCGGCCATGCCTGCGCTCCCAGTGCCCGCTGTCCGGCGACCGCGCAGGCAAGGGCATCCCCCACACTGGAAAACGCCGCCATAAACCCATCACCTGCCTCTTTGAACTCGTAGCCGCCGTGCCGATGAAACTCCTTGCGGAGCAGCGCGTGGTGCAGACTGAGTGCCGCGCGGAACGCTTCCCCCTTCTTCTCCCAGAGCCCGGTTGATCCCTCTATATCCGTAAGCAAGAAGGTAACCGTTCCGGTAGGAAGCGCCTCCGCCGTGGGCATGCGAAGGGTTGCCGGGCGCAGCAGGGGGGGCAGCTCCACCACCTGGGTTTGTTCGTACGCTTGAGTTTGTTCGTATTCCCGCCGCTCAATCTCTTTCACCTGTTGGCGTAGCGCACTCCCCGGCACTTCACCAAATTCCTGATCCAGCAGACGTTCCAGCTCGCGGTACTGACGCAGGGCGGCAGACGGCTGCCCTGCCCTTGCCAGTAAGCGAATCAACTCGCCATGCGTCTCCTCGCGAAGCGGGGACGTCTCCACTGCCTTGTGGGCGTACTCAATGGCGGCGGCTAGCTCTGATGATTTCTCGAGGAGCGTGGTCAGCTGGCGCAATGCTTGGAGATACCGCTCCGCAAGTCGCTCCTGCTCAGCAATCGTCCACTCCTCGTAAAATCCGGGCAGGAGCGGCCCCGTGTAAGTCTCCACGGCAAGCCGCAGGGCATCCACTTTCCGGGCATCTTCTCGCGTCTGGGCAGCAGAGCGTAGCGCCTGCTCGAAGGTCGCCACATCCGTCGTAAAGGCGTCCGGGTTCAACTCCACCGACCAGCGATCCGCGACAATAACGGATCCCGAAGGCGTTCCGGGTAGCTCCAGCTGACTGCGGAGCGAGGAGAGTGCAAGACTGAGGCTATGACGACCGGATTCCGCTTCTGCCTCCGGCCAGAGCATTTCAATCAGGACTTCACGCGGATGGCTCCGGTGGCGGTGATAGGCGAGGTACGCCAGAAGCACCGCGGTTTTCTGGGTGCGGAAGCGAGAGATAGTGCGCTCTGTCTGTCGGGCACGCAGTCCACCAAACATCGAAATAGTCCACGGTTCGTTCATGCTGCTCTATTTTCCGTGTTCGCAATGGGGTTGGTTAGCGAACGAAGAAATGTTACCTGCAGGGTCTCTCAAAACTCTCTCAATCGCGCCAACTCCTTTGCGACGAGGATAGGAATACAACGAAAACCTTCCTTAAAATGCACATCTGCACACCCTCATAAGAGACTTCGAAGTCTCAAAAATTTAGATATCATCAACCGATTTCTTGTCCGCTTACTTTCCACTTTTGGAATAAGTCCCGCTGCTTATCTGGGCGATCAAAGACGGCCAGGAGACGTTCACGGCTCGTCGGGCTAACCTTTCCCATCTCTGCCGAGTAGCGCTCTCGCTCGGCTTCACAGAAGCTCTGGAAGGCTTCGTAGGGTGCCCCACCCTGACTCTCCAGTGCGGCCAGTTCAGCTACTAATTCCGCAGCAGTTATCGGCGGAGCGACAGCCACTACACTTATCGGCTCTTGCGGCGCTGGCTCCTCTTCGGCGACGAGGAG
Organism: Armatimonas sp.; assembly: GCF_043760365.1. GTDB lineage: Bacteria > Armatimonadota > Armatimonadia > Armatimonadales > Armatimonadaceae > Armatimonas. The sequence goes on along the minus strand of NZ_JAYUPA010000821.1, from coordinate 3,247 downwards.
AGTCTCGTCACCGAAGAGCCCTTGGCGCACAGCATCCCCCACCCCAAGGTCTGCCTGTTTCTGGGCGATGGTGGGAACGAAGACTTCGCGTTTCTCCAGTTCGCCCACACAGATTTTGTCGAAGTAGGCTCCTGGCCGGTCTAAGCCTTGTTTTGCATTGCCCCCTAGACGCCTCTGTGTGGCCCGTAGAGCCGCTTGCCAGGCTTCTAGCGCCCCTTTGCCTTCTGCGACCTCCCAGAGCTGCTGAAAGCGTCTGAGGCTCCCCTCGTCTCCTGTGAGAGCGACGAGTTCTGAGACGGCTTTGTCTCGTATGGCATATATGCCCCTTCCCTCCTCGTTGGGCGTTGAGGGAGCTGGGTTTAGTGCTTCGTCCTCGCTAACGTTCAACGCTTCTGTCTTCTTATATCTATGTCTTTTTACTACTGCGTCTTCTTTGGCGGAAAAATTCTTCCGGTCACTCTCCTGGGGCGGGACATAGACGGAGCGAACCTCTTCAATCCAGTAGACGTTAGTCTTCATGTGTCCCCGTTGCTCGATTGAGATAAGTCCTCGCCCTTGCAGCTCGACCAGGTGATTGCGGATGGTGCGCTCCGTGGTGCTGCGGCGCTCAGCGAGCTTGAGCTGGCCGGGGAAGCAGCTTTCTTCTTGGCGTGCGAAGTCCAGCAGCATCATGTACGTCACCTTCGCTCCATCGGAAATAGAGGTGTCGTACAGAACGCAGTTCATCAGCATCGTGTACCCCTTGGCGTCTACAGGGCTTCGATACTTGAACTCTGAATTGGCTTCAGTGCTGGCCACGGCTCTTACGCCTCTCCTCGCTCAATGGCTTCCACTGTCTCAAAGTAGAGTAGTAGTGCGTCACGAACGACATCTTGTTTCTTGCGACCCGTGGCGAAGCAGTGCTCCTCCACACGCCGGTCTAGGCCTGGTGCGAGCTTGATCGTCACTGTCTTCAAGGCAGGCGCATCGTCACCAGCTTGCTGGACAGTCGCTTTAATGGTTTGCAGTACAGATGACGGGGCAGCTTGTTTGCCTACCTGCTTTCTGACTGGCTTACTTACAGGCTGGTCAGCTTCCTGACGTGCTGACTGCCTTTCTTTCTGTATTTCTGGCTGGCCAGTCGTATGACTTGTCATATTGTCATATGACTGACTTTCTTTATTGTCTGTTTCTGGCACGGTGGCTTCCTGAGCCTCTCGCTGCTTCTTCACGTTCAATGCGCGTAGTTCCGCTAGTGGGGTGCTCATGCTATTTCTCCTTCGTGGTGCCAACGGACGCTGCTACCGGCCATTTCTTGAGCCGAGCCATTTCCGTCAGGGTATTGGTGACTTGCTCCTTTGTGATGGGTTTACTATCGATCACAAAGGCATCAAGGAAGAGGGTAGAGAGGAACATGCAGACGTCTCTTGGAACCCCCTTTGTAATCCGATACACCTCGACCAAGGCATCATCAGTCAGGAAGGCGGTTAGGTTAGGCATGGAGTCCGCAGTGCCCTTGGCAGGTTTGTTCTTCAGCTTGGCCCCGGCCACGGTAAGGCGGTGGGCTATCATGCCTTGAAAGTCGTCGAAGGAGAGAGGGTCAAGGTGGCCGGTAAAGGCGATGCGACTGGTGAAGGCGTCCTTGGTGCGTAGCTTGTTGGCGAAGTTGTCTTGGGCAATGAGGATAATGGTGATGAATTTCTCGGTGGCTGTCTGGAAGTTGGTCAGGTCAACGATAGTGTCGAAGTTCTCCGGGTGGATCTTCTGGGCCTCGTCGATGACCAACACGGCATGCCGACCGGCCTTGTGGGCCTCCAGGAGGAACTCCTCCAGAATCGAGCGATTGGCTGCATAGTTGCGGGCACTCTGCTGGATACCAAAGCCATCCATGATGCGCCTTAAGAAAGCAGCCCGGCCCCGATCATCGGCAGTGGGTAAGTAGGCGACAGCCTTGGTAGGATCGCCGTCCCAGTCGTTGATGAGCATGTTGGCCGTTGTCGTCTTCCCAGAGCCGACAGGGCCGGTCAGCACGGCAAGACCAGCTTTATAGTCCGCAGCAAAGCGCATCCGTCCCTCTGCGAGCTTGTGCCCTAGTGAGCGAAAGGCAAAGCGCGGATCAGGCATGACCGTGAAGGGAATTTCCTTCAACCCGAAAAATGGTTCGTACATTATCCTCCTCGTTCACGGAAGTCACTTCCGCGTAACAAAGTTACGGGATTATACCTGCTGAAAACATTTTTTGCCAAGTAGCATTGCGAGGGTGAGGAATGGAGACCCCAAAAATTCTGCCCGCTCTCTGGAATCAAGACTTCCGTAGTTTTCTTTTTTGTGCCTGAACCCATCGTCGGATGGCTTTTACTCGGGTTCGCAACTTCAGGGCTTGTCGAATCAGGATGGAGTCGTCGTGCTCTGAAAAGGAGAAGCCGTAGCGCGAGAGGGCTCGCCAGGTGAGCGGGGCCAAGCGCTCACCCGTCAGGAGTGTATAGAGTGGGCAGAGGTGCCCGATGAGCAGCGCGATCTCCGCGATAGCCAGGAAGCTACTTGGAAACCACGGGGTGGGTTTCTTGGGAAGGTAGCCTGTCCCATACCAGAAAAGCCATCCCAGACCTGCACTGTAGGGGATGGCAAAGACGCATTCCCGCAGGTTACGAGCCATAACAATGACCCGAGTCCCAACTTGGATCGCCTCACCTTCTGCCCCACAGGACTGACAGAACCGGTGCCCGCTCCCGCTTGGAGTACGGTTGTCGCACTGCTTGCAAATATCGTAGCTAGGCTTGCCGCAATCAGAGCAGTAAAAGAGGGCGGGCTTATTGCCGCGCAAGCGAGTCCGGAGCGGAATGGTATTGATCGCTCCACAATCGCATAAGTATCGAACGTTTCTCATGGATTTTCCCTTCGTGCCAGTATGTCGATCAGAGCATATGGTCTGTTTCTTAGAGCACATTGCCGACTTCGCTCTGGATGCAGATGTAGGTCCAGCCTTCCCGCAAAAGCGAGCACACCCAGATCTGTTCGCGGCCCAGACCAAGAGGAAACCTGGGGAGTGAGTAGACGCTGGTGACATGCCCTCCCGATGGGAGATTGGTCTCATTTGTGTAGCTGTCCGATTCCGAGATGTCTCCGAAGTCTCCGGAGCAGTGCCGGGCGATGAGCGTCTCCGAGGATATGTGGGCAGCTCTCAGAACACCTTGGGCTGTCGCAGAGATTGAGATGGTGCCTGGCTCAAAGCGTCGCTCCGATTTGAGCCAGGAGGGAATCGAGTGGG
>NZ_JAYUPA010000820.1:0-3225 GCF_043760365.1 Armatimonas sp. | reverse complement strand
AGATGTCTTGCCAGGGAAGTTTTTTCAGCATAGTGGTTTCCTTTAGGGGAGTTTGGGCTCCTGCTCCGACCGAACGGCGAGGACGCGAAAACCGATATGGTCGTAGCGACGCTCAGGTTCAAAGCGCAGGCGAAAGGCGGATCGGCACGGCCAGCCCTCATCGGTCCAGGCACCGCCCCGGCGGGATCGGGCGATTGCGCCATTCCCGCTTTTAGTTGCGGTGGCTTTTGCGCCGTACAGATCGGGGTTCTTGCCGCCCGGTAGCCGCTCGTGGTACCAGTCCCGGCACCACTCGAAGATATTGCCATGCATGTCGTGCAGGGCCCAGGGATTGGCGGGGTAGCTACCGACCTTTGCCGCCACTTTGAGCGAGGGCCCAGGCGCGGCTCCGTTGTAGGGCTTGCCCATGAAGTTCGCCTGCTTGCTACTGAGCGAGTTGCCAAACGATGTTGCGGTGGTGGTTCCCGCTCGGCATGCATACTCCCACTGTGCCTCGGTGGGAAGCCGGAACTCCCAGTCTTTTGGAAGTGTGCCCGCTTTATGGCCGAGCGCCGTGAGCTTCAGGCAGAAGGCTTCGGCCTCGACGAAGTTGACATTGCCCACTGGGAGCGCGTCGCCTGCGGGTAGCTCCGCCGTCAGTGGGCCGGGCAGCGCCCCCATCACACGCTTCCACTGCCCCTGCGTCGCCTCGAACTTAGCCATCCAGAAGCCCCGGGTCAGGACCACTTGCACCTGATCCTCGCCGGGCCGACGCTCCGGCTCGCCGGGGGGGCTTCCCATGATAAAGCGGCCCGGCGGGCACCAGCACAGCGGAACTCTGGCGATCTCACGGCTGTCGCCCGCCCGCGTGCCATCAAAGTCGGAGTGCTCCAAGGTCATCGCGGAGCTGTCGAGTATCAAGGGCACGGGCCGCTGACAGCAGCTCGCCCCGCCACTGAGTAGCAGGAGTAGGTAAAACGCAGACGACCGATGAAGGTTTTCATAGGCTAGGCTTATCCTCGAAGTAGCAGCAAGTCGCCGTCGCCGGGGGGGATGGTGTGGATTTTGGAGACTTTGCCCGTGGCGGCGCTTTTGTGGGGCGCATCGAACTGGATCTCAAACGGCTTGGCATCGGGCAGGACGCAGACGACGCGGCCTCTGTCGAAGTCTCGGTACCAGCCCAGCGGGTGTGCTTTTTCGACCATGCCCAGCGGGGTTCCGCGCTCAAGCGGCCTCCCCAGCGACTTGTTCCAGAAATCGTACCAGCGGTGGCGGTGGTCCGGGGTCGGCAGGTCATTGGGGTCGGAGAAGAGGCAGTAGCCGTCGGAGAGGCACAGCGTGAGTGTCGAGATCAGGCGCATGAGCGGCTTATCGTCGCGGCTCTTGTGGTACCAGCTCTCCACACAGTTGATGCGCGGCTGCCTCAGGTTCTTCTGTGCCCACTCCAGAGTTTGGGCAATCCGTCGCCAGTCGCCCGGGGTCTTGCTGCGGTAGCACTCCATGAAAAAGCCATTGACAAAAGGCGCGGTGCGCGGGGTCTGTCTGTCATTGGCGTTGGCGAGAATTAAGGCGCTTGGCCCAATCGCCTCACGAATGGATTTGGCGAGTGCCAGGCGCTCGTCATCGTCTATCCACCAGTCCAGCATCACGCCGTCGAGTACGCCGCTTGCCACGGCGGCTCTGGCTTGCGCGGCAACTTGCCCACGAAACGAGGGATTGCCAAAGTCCAAAAGCCAGTAGCCACCCTCTTCCCAGCCGGGCGTACGCTTGCCGGTTTTATCGCGCTTCCACCAGGGATGATCCTCGGGCAGATAGCTCGTGTGGGCGTCTCTGTAGCGAATCTCGGCGAGGAGCACCGTATTGGGATTGCGTGTGAGAAGCTCCGCTCGGCGCTTCTTTGCCACTTCGATACTCTCGGGCGTGAAGCCATCGGCCAGGCCCGTGGGTTGGCGGTTCCAGCGCAGACCGAAGAACTCTGGGCCATGAAAGATTAAGTCATGCCGGGCGAGCATTGCCTCGGCGGGGATACTTTTGGGTTCGTCGGCGGGGCTCCATGCCTGAAACACCGACGGAAACCCGCGCTCCGCGATGCGGCGTGCCAGTGGCTTCTCACTCATGAAGTATTATACGGTTTTTCCGGTCTGTGGCGTGGTTGTCGGGGCGAGGGGTTGTGGGATGCCCTCGCGCCAGTTTAGTTTCTCTAAGCGCAGGGTTCTGCCTCTGGGGTTGGAGCCGTAGCGCGGCTCATTTGTATCGCTCCAGCCATGATAGAGCAGCCAGTCGTCTTTGTTTTTGCCAACTGTCACCACGCACTGATGGCCCGGCCCCCAGACACGGCCCGGCAGACTGGCCAGAATCGCGCCGGTCTTCACATACGGCCCGGCGAGTTTTTCACTCATGGCGTGGGCGATGCAGTAGCTGGCTTCGCGCTTGCTGGACTCAAACCAGCCTGCGGAGTAGAGAAGATGGTACTTTCCGCCTCGCACCAACACGGTGGGGGCTTCGTTGACACCGCGCTCCCAGGGCTCGGTCGGTCGAACAATCTCGATGAGGTCTCCCACGGTGCTCAGCCAGTCGCTCGCGAGCTTGCGCATCACAATGCGGCGCGGCTCCTCCTCGGAGTAGAGTAGCCACGCGCTGCCATCTTTTTCCAGGTGAAGCGTCGTGTCAATCACGCCCACTTTATTGTTCTCGCCGCTCACTAAGATCGCTTTATGCACAAATGGTCCCGTCGGCGCACTTGCCACGGCGATTCCGATATCGTGCTTCTTGGTCTGTGGATTCAGCGCCGAATAGGTCATCCAGAGCGCGTTTTTGTGGGTGATGACTTCGGGGGCCCAGAGGTGCTCTTTGGACCAAGGCGGCGTGAAACAAATCCCCCTGTGCGTCCAGTGCACCAAGTCCCTCGACTCCATTACCTGAAAACCACTGCCGTGCTTTGCCGTTTCGGTGGCGTAGGCGAAAAAGCGTCCTTTCCAGGCAATCACATGCGGATCAGGAAAGTCAGCGTCCCAGACCGGGTTGGTGTAAATGCTCATCGTTATTTATTCCGCCTCGATCAGGCGCACCGTGTACTTGCCCGCCCCGATTTTGCGCGAAACCCAGATCGTGTAGGTGCCCTCCAGGGGCAGAGTGAGCCCATAGAGCGTGCCTGTACCCTCACCTGAGATTTCGACACCATCCGGCCCGAATACCCTCACCCATGGGCTGAAGTCGTTGGAGCGGACACTGAGAATCAGCGCTTGG
>NZ_JAYUPA010000819.1:0-9190 GCF_043760365.1 Armatimonas sp. | reverse complement strand
GGATGACGCGCAGCACGCTCTCGGTTAAGAAAGCTCTCGCCGACAAGGACCACGCCACGGGCTACGATCCCGCCACTCAGAAAGCGCTTGCCTGGCGCGAGATTGCGGCCACCGCTCCCGCTGGTGCGATCAACTCCTCTGTGACGGATATGGCAAAGTGGGTGGAGGCACTATTGCAAGATGCCAAGCCACTTCTGAGCACCGAGAGCTACGCTGCGATGACAAAGCAGCAGATGGCAATGAGCCCGACAATAGGCTACGGCTACGGCTGGATGCTCCATAAGTGGAAGGGGATCTCCACTGTCGAGCATGGCGGCAACATAGACGGCTTCAACGCCGAAGTTGCGTTCGTCCCAGAAAAAAAATGGGGACTTGTTATGCTCAGCAATGTCAGTCAGAGCCCGATGGCCAGTGAAATTCAAGAGATTGTCTGGCGCAACTTAAGCGGCGAAAATCTGGAGGCGAAGAAGCCCGCAACATCGGGTACCGTCAAGCCAGCCGCGCCGCCTGTGCCCACCCAAGACGAAGCCGGGAGCTACGTGAGCACCACGCCCGCGATGGCAATGAAAATGACATTTGAGAAAGATCATCTGGTGCTCAACGTCCCCGGCCAGCCGCCGTATGCCCTGCAGCACGTCGGAGGCCGCGTCTACCGGCTTGCGCCGCCACTGCCCGAAGGATTCAAGGCGACTTTCGGTGAGAAAGGCATGACCTGGGAGCAGCCGGGTGCGAAGATCACCCTTGTAAAAGAAAAAGCCACGACCTACGCCGCACCACTCACCGTGGATGAGCTTCTTGCTAAGATGCTGGAGGCAGCAGGGGGAAAAGCGGCCTGGAGCAAGCACAAGAGCCGCGTAGACACCCTCACGGTGGACTTTGAAAACCAGGGCATGCAGGCCACTGGCGAGGGCTACCAGAGCCAGGGCAGGCAAGCGCAGCGGCTGAATGTCACCGCGATTGGCAAGAAAATCGGCTGGATAGCGACGGGCTACGATGGAAAGGCTACCTGGATAAGCTTCAGCTTTTTGCCCCCGCAGCCCACCCAAAACAGCGAGCGCTCCCGCGCGGAGGCCGATCTGGCGATGGGACTCTTGGAGCCTAAAACACTCTTTGAGAAATTTGCGATTACCGGGACGGAAAAAGTGGAAGGTGAGGAGTGCTACGTACTTGTCAAGACCACCAAGTCCGGCGAGCGCATGACCGAGTATGTCTCCACCAAGAGCTTTTTCGTGCTGCGCCGCGACACCGGCACTCCCGAGTTCTACTCCGACTTTCGAGAGAGCGGTGGCGTGATCGTGCCACATAGAAGCATCCAGAAGAACCCCAGCATGGGCAATATTGTCACCGTTATCCAGAGCACCCGCTGGGACGTGCCCGTGGATAGCAAAGTGTTCGCCGCGCCCAAATAACCGCCGGTTGAAATCGGCATCTTCAGTGGCTTCGTTCCTTAGCCGCAAAGCCCGTGCCGGGCTACAAATCTCCCCAGCCCGGAACGGGCTTCGCAGCCGAAGGCTACTGCAGCCGCCCAATTTATTGGGCGGATAAAACGCGGGGCGGCGTATAATGTCTTCATGAATCGTCTTTCTTTTGACCGAGGCTGGAAGTTCGCGCGTTTTGGGTTGATGCCTGAGGGAGGCTCACGGCCTGAGCCGGAGGGCATGGAGAAGCCGGGTTTTGAGGATGGCACATGGCGGACGCTGGACTTGCCACACGACTGGGGGATTGAGGGGCCATTTCGAGGGGATCTGCCCAACGAGACGGGGAAGCTCCCCTGGGCGGGGATCGGCTGGTATCGCAAAGTGCTGCCGCAACAGGCGTCTGGGAAGCGTGTTTACTTAGACTTCGACGGCGCGATGAGCCACCCTAAGGTCTATGTGAACGGCATCCTTGCGGGCGAGTGGGCCTATGGCTATGCCAGTTTTCGGGTAGATCTCACGCCGTACTTAGCCCGTACGGGCACAAATTTGATTGCGGTGCGTCTCGATAACCCGCCCGACTCATCGCGCTGGTACCCCGGCGGGGGACTCTACCGCCACGTCTGGCTGGTGACGGGAAACGCGGTGCATCTCGCCCATAACGGAGTCTTTGTCCATACGACCGATGTCACGAGCGAGCGTGCCACGGTAGCGATTGCGGCGACACTGGAGGGGGAGACGGCGGGCGCAACCGTACGCCACGAGATTCTGTGGAAGGGCAAAGGAATAGCTCAGGCAGAAGGGCTGAAGGTGAGTATCACGCTCCCTCGTCCCCAGCTTTGGAGCGTGGCGACGCCGAGTTTGTACACACTTAAGACCACGGTGTGGGTGGGTGGCAAGCTCGTGGATAGCCAAAATACTGTTTTTGGGGTTCGTAGCGTGGTCTGGGATGCGGCGAAAGGGGTGCTGATAAACGGCCAGCGTGTCACGCTTAATGGCGTCTGCAACCACCATGACCTAGGGCTTCTGGGCGGCGCGGTGCACGAGCGTGCGATCGAGCGCCAGCTCGAAATTCTCAAGGAAATGGGCTGTAATGCCATTCGCACCAGCCACAATCCGCCCGCACCCGAGCTACTGGATGCCTGTGATCGCATGGGGTTTCTGGTCATTGACGAAGCGTTTGACTGCTGGCGGCGCGGTAAGAAACCTAACGACTATCACTTGGATTTTGATGCCTGGCACGAGCGCGATATTGTGAGTTTCGTTCACCGCGACCGGAATCATCCGTGTGTCATTGCCTGGAGCAGTGGCAACGAGATTCCCGAGCAGGGCAACGCCGCCGGGGCTGCTCTCTCCCGCGAGCTCACGGCGCTCTTTCACCGCGAAGACCCCACGCGTCTGGTCTCAGCGGGCTGTAACAATGCAAATGCGGGCAGTAATGGCTTCTCGGAGACCGTGGATCTCTTTGGCTACAACTACAAGCCCCAGCTCTACGGTGCATTTCGTGCTCGGTATCCGCGCCAGCCGCTCTTTGGTAGCGAGACCAGCTCGTGTGTGAGCAGCTACGGTGAGTACTTCTTCCCCGTGGAGCAAGACAAGAGCAAGGGTTTTTATAACTTCCAGGTTAGCTCCTATGACCTTTACGCTCCGCCCTGGGCAATGAAGCCGGATACCGAGTGGGAGGGTCTTGATAAGAACCCGAGCGTTGCGGGTGAGTTTGTCTGGACAGGCTTTGACTATCTGGGCGAGCCGACTCCCTACAACTCGGATCGTAGCAACGCCCTCAACTTCTCCGACCCCAAGGAGCGGGAGAAAGCGATGGCGCTCTTTGAGAAGCTAGGTAATCACTCGCCATCGCGCAGCTCGTACTTTGGGATTGTGGACTTGTGTGGCTTCAAGAAAGATCGTTTCTATCTCTACCAAGCCCGCTGGCGGCCTGAGCTGCCCATGGCGCACTTGCTGCCACACTGGAGCTGGCCGGGCCGTGATGGTCAAGTTACCCCGGTGCATCTCTACACCAGTGGCGATGAGGCCGAGCTGTTTCTCAACGGCAAGTCACTGGGCCGTAAGAAACGCGCTCCACTCACCTACCGACTGGTCTGGGACGATGTGCTCTATGTGCCGGGCGAGCTCAAGGCCGTTGCCTATAAAAACGGCAAGCACTGGGCCGAGGCCCTCCAGCGTACCACCGGCTCCGCCGTTGCCTTAAAGCTCGACGCGGACCGAAAGACACTGGTGGGTGGCCATGACCTGAGCTTTGTGACAGTGAAAATTGTGGATGCAAAGGGCGAGCAAGTGCCCAGCGCGGATCACCTGATCCACTTCACGCTCACGGGCTCCGCCGCCATGCTCGCCGCCGTGGGCAATGGCGATGCCACCAACCCGCGAAGCTTTCAGACCGACGAGTACCCTGCGTTCCACGGCCTCGCACTTGCCATCCTCCGCGCCAAGCACGACACAAAAGGTGAGGTGATTTTGCGTGCTGAGGCAGCGGGCCTCAAGACTGCCGAAGTACGGGTGCGGGTAGCCGCCCAATAAATTGGACGTCTGCAATGGCACTGCGTGCCGCAAAGCCTGTTCCAGGCTGAGGAGATAAACTCGGTAGCCCGGCACGGGCTTTGCGGCACGCAGTGCCATTGCAGACGCCGGTTTCAACCGGCGGATGACGGGACGATTAATGCGGGAAGACCATGTACATCTGGTAGCCGGTGAGCATCCCGAAGATTCCCCAGAGGGTTGGGATGACGTAGTCGCCGAGAATGAGGCCCAGAAAAAACGGGAGCAGCTTGCGGTAGCCCCCGATCCCGGCGTAGCGCAGCGTGATGGCTTTTAGTACCCAGGCGATGAGAAACGGGCACCACATGTACTCCATCGTGTTGGTCATTCCCACGGCGTAGCCCAGTGGATGTAGCGGGAAGCCATTCACACGCTGCCGGATCACGGAGATCACAAGGGCTACCAGTGCGCCAAAGCCCGTTCCCAGCACGCCGGGAACATCTGCGAGGGTGGGGGAGACGAGAAGTGAGACAGCCTGGCGGGCGGGGCCTGTTGCGCCGTTCTGAAGCGCGGGGCGCACTTTTGCCGTTGCGGCACCGTAGGTGTAGTAGATATCCAGGTGCGCCCAGAACGCCGCCAGTGTGCCGACGATTATCGCGAAGAGTAGCGGTTTGAGCAGCGCACGCGGCGAGATCCCGCCGCCTTGGGCCATCTTTAGCGCCTCGGCGGAGTGGGGCATGGGGTTGTCGCGCATGTCGTTCATCCAGCTTGTGTAGCCGATGAGGAGGGTTGCCTCTTTGCCCGAGAGATGATTCTGCCCGAAAGTATCCGCGACAAACTGGCCGTTGCCCCACATCGGTGCCCACGCCCAGCCCGCCCCCGCCTCGCTCACAATACGCGCCAGCGTGATGGCGCAGCAGGTGTAGATCAGCACGTAGGTCAGCGACTGCCAGAAGCTCGCTCCGGCTGCCGTCAGAAAGAGCGTCATAAAGAGCAGGCCGCCCAGGCCGCCCAGAAGCGCCAGACGCGCTGACATTAATTCCTCGTGCGTGTCATCAGCGACGGGTTTTTCGAGCGCTTCAATCGCTTTTTTTAGCGGCTTGCGAGCCATCCAGAGCGAGAAGAGCGCGATCCCGGCAAAGGCCCCGAGTCCTTGCTCTTTAATAAAGGGCATCCGGTTGGTCGGGCCGCCGCCTCCACTCTCGGAGAGCCCCAGCCAGGCACTGCTGACGATCATGGCTTTCTGTACCAGATACATGCTCCAGCACGAGAAATTGACCTCCAGGGAGAGCAGATAGGCGATCCCAATAATGGAGGGATAGAATGCTAGTGTGAAGCGGCCCACCGTGTTCCAGGGACGCTCCGTGAGTAGCGGGCCGATCTCATTGAAGCCCATCCCCGGCTTGAGCGGAATACTCGGCACCGAGGGGTACAGAAAGTTCAGGTAGTTGACACTCTCCAGTAGTCCGGCTATCACCACACCGGCCCAGAAGAGCGGGCTCTTGAAGATTGGGGCGCGTCCGCCGTTCTGCGTGATCTCCAGCGGGAGCAGCACCAGAGGAAATGTCAGGCGCTCTTCCTCGATCCACTGCTTGCGAAAAAGTGACATCGCGCAAAGAAGCGTCCAGAACACGGCGATAATAAACGCGCTCCAGGCCAGCACGGGCACCACCCAGCCCTTGAGATTCGCGGGTGTCCAGAGCGTGGTGTTGCCCCGGAAGAAACCATTGAGAACATCCGGATCGCGAGGGACGAGCCACTCGGGGATATTGGGCCAGATGTAGTCTTTAAACTTACTGCCGCCCGTGGCATAGTTCTCGTAGAAAGGTGCGGGGATTTGATTTATCAGAATCTGCACAAAGCCGTAGCCTGCCACGCAGGTGCCCACACAGAGCATGGCGTAGAGGATGATCAGCTCTTTCTGACTCAGCGCCCACTTTTTAGCGAACTTCAAAAATCCCAAATTTACGCACACTAGTGCGAAGAGCATGACCAGCGGCCCCCGCTGAAGCGCCGTTTGTGTCCAGAGGAGTGCCTGCGTTACCACGTAAGCGTAGGTGCCAAAGTAGGCGTTGACGAGCAGAAGTAAAAAACCTAAGCCGTAAAGAACCGTCTTTCGCATGGGCTCTTATTGTAGCCCGAAATGTGTTTATTGCGGCTCGGTTTGCGAATCGCGCTCTTGTGAGGCGATCTGAAGACTCTGTGCGATGTCGCGGAGGGCGCGGGAGGCCGCTTCTTCTTCGTCGGTGGCTTGCTTAAGCTGAAGGACACTCTCACCCGTGCGCTCGTGACGGGAGCGGATAAGCGCCATCTGTAGATCGGCGGCACCACAGGCAAGGGCGTAGCGAAAGACCGCCTGGCGCAGGAGCTGGTTCTCGGCTTTGAGGGCATCCAGTTGCTGGCGTTCGGTGAAATGCGAGCGCAGCGCTGCGACATCTTGTCGCAGCCGCTCCGCTTCCCGCTCAAGTTCGACTAGTCTTTCTTCCATCGTACAATTACTAATTAGTTATGCCGCAGTTACCGACAATCTTGTACTACGGGAATTACCAGTTTCTGGTACAATTTGCTACTAGTTTATTGATTGCTTATTTATGCTGCCACGACGATTCCAATTGGACCATCAGCTTCGCTTTACCTCCATTGAGGGAGAGGCAGGTGTCGCACGTCTGGGTGAGAGCCTCCGCTCGGTCTGTAGCGCTCCCGTCTGGGAGGCGATCCACGATGGACTCCGGCATGCACTGACCACGCGCGCGACTTTTTCCTATGAGGCTGAGCTTCCTGAGCTGGGACGTCAGGTGATTGAGATCGTGCCGGATGTGGCCGGAATTACCGTCTCCATTCAGCCCAAAGTGGTCTTTTCCTCCGGCAATGCCGATGAATTTTTTCAGCAATCAACAGAGATGCTCTGTCTGCTGGAGATTTTCTCGGGCACCCTGGTACGGGTAAACCCTGCCTGGCAAAAAGCACTGGGCTACACACAACAAAGCCTCGATGGTCGCAAGCTCTTTGAGCTGATCCCCGATGAGGATCGTCTTGAGGTCACTGCGGCGCTGGCGCAGGTGTCACAAGGCTCCATCGCACGCTTTGGGTGCCGGTTTCTCGCAGCCTCGGGGGAGTTTCATTATCTGCAGTGGAGTATCGCACCCGGCAAAGAGGGGGGACTTGTCTATGCCGCCGCGCGGGATATCACTCAGACACGTGCGGTCGAGCTGGAGATCCGTCGCCAGACCCACCGTGATGCCCTCACCGATCTGCTGAACCGCAAGGCGATCGAGGAGGCAATACTCAGGATGCTCACGTCGGGCGCACACGGTGCATTCGGCGTTCTGGAGCTGGCCCTAGATCGCTTCAAGTGGGTCAATGAAGCGCTGGGCCAGGATGGCGGCGACCAGGCACTTCTGATCATTGCACGGCGGCTGGGGGCAGCACTTCGCGCCGAGGACGTGATCGGGCGGCTGGAGGGTGATGTTTTTGTCGCATTGCTGCCGGGGGTCGCGACGGAAGCCGATGTCAACTCGGTGGCGCAGAAGGTTCTTGAGGCGGTACAGACACCGTTCTCACTACGAGGCATTGATATTCGTCTGACCGCCTGTATCGGGATGGTCATCGCTCCTTTTCATGGCACCGACCCGAAGACCTTGTTAGAGCGCGCTGATACGGCGATGTACCAGGCCAAGAAGGCATCGCGTGGCCATGTGACACTCTGGCGCGATGGAATGACCCTCAGTGGGATCGAGCGTCTGGCGCTGGAATCTCGCCTGTCGCAAGCCGTGGATCGGGGCGAGATGCTCCTGCACTACCAGCCGCAGGTGGCGGCGGGCACAGGGCAGCTCGTGGGGTATGAGGCACTGGCACGCTGGAACCACCAGCAGCTAGGCATGATCCCGCCCGATACTTTCATTCCCATGGCCGAAGACTCCGGTCTGATTGTCCCGCTAGGTCACTGGGTGATGCGCGAGGCTTTTGGGCAGGCCGCGCGCTGGCAGCAGGTCCTCTCTGGGCTGGGAGTTTCGGTCAACCTTTCGGGACGGCAGCTTGCTCAGCCTCAGCTGACTGATCAGATCAAAGAGCTACTCGCCGCTTCCCGTGCGAACCCGGAGCACATGGACTTAGAGATCACGGAGACGGATCTCATGCAGCAAGACGAAGCCCAGGTCAAAGACGTTCTTTTTCGGATTAAGGACATGGGGCTCCAGCTCTCCGTGGACGATTTCGGGATGGGCTACACCAACTTCGGACGGCTTGCCAAGCTCCCGGTGGATCGCATCAAGATTGACCGCAGTTTTGTCACTAATATCTGTGAAAACGCTGCCGACGAAGCCGTGGTGAAGGCGATGGTGGATATCTCGCGAACGCTCGGGATGAAGGTGGTCGCTGAGGGAGTCGAGACCCTGGAGCAGTTCGATAAACTCACCGCCATGGGCTGCGACATCATCCAAGGCTATCTGTTTGGTAAACCGTCCCTGCCCTTGGACGTCCCGCGTCTGCTCACGGCCCGCTGAGCCTCTGCTCTTTATGGACATCTCCCTCACCACACCCGCGCTGCTCTTTCCCGCCGTCTCATTGATCCTGCTGGCGTACACGAATCGCTTTCTGGCACTCGCCGCACTCACCCGTAGTCTGCACGAGCGCTGGGGCGAGACCCACGACCCCAAAATCCCGCCCCAAATTGAAAATCTGCGCTACCGGGTGCGCCTGATCCGCCGCATGCAGAGCCTGGGAGTCAGCGCGATTCTACTCTGTGTGGTGGCGATGTTCTGCCTCTTCGAGAACTGGCTCCGCGCGGGCGCGTGGGTCTTTGGCGCAAGCCTCATCACCCTCAGCCTCTCGCTCACTGTCTCGCTCCACGAGATTCAGCTCTCCGGTCGCGCCTTAGACATGCAGCTCGCCGACATGGAAGCCACCCAGCCCGCCAGCGTCTCGTCCCGGAAAGTCGGATCTGGGGAAGCGATGTAGTCCACCATCCGCTCGAAGCCGCACTCGTCGTAGGTGCGCTCAAAGACGAGTTGGAGGTCTATTTCAACGCTTGTTGTGAATTGGTGTGGTTTGACACGAGGGATTAAAATCCCTCGCTGCGGGTCTGCTCCGCCGATGTCCTTCGGACAAGAGAAGCGATCCTTCGGACAAGAGAGCGGGCGGACAAGAGAAGGCGTTTGCCTGCCTCATTCGTCCGTTTTGCTTTCGGTTTTCCCGTCCGGAGGACGCGCCGAAGGCGTTTGTAGCGAGGGATTTTAATCCCTCGAACGGTGACGGCGCAGCGAAAACGTAATTCACAACAA
>NZ_JAYUPA010000818.1:0-3227 GCF_043760365.1 Armatimonas sp. | reverse complement strand
GGCGCAAGCCAGACACGGGCGATAGCGCACTTGCGCTTGCCGGTTGCATAAACTCTAGTCTCTGCCATTGTTTAACCTTCTGCCTTTGCTTTGGCCGCACCCTTGATCTGAGCCTCATGCGGATGGGTAGCGCCCGCATAAACCCGAAGCTTGGTGAGCATGTGCGCCCCAAGACGGTTGTGCGGAAGCATGCCCTTGACGGTACGCATCACGGCGTAGTCAGGACGCTTCTCCAGCAGCTCACCACGGGGAATCTGCTTGAGGCCACCTGGGTAGAGCGTGTGCCGGTAGATCGGCTCATCGGCCTTGTTGTTGCCGGTGAGGATTGCTCGTGCGGCATTGATGATGATCACGTGATCGCCACAGTCCATGTGCGGAGAAAAGATCGGCTTGGTCTTACCACGCAGAATCTTCGCCGCCTCAACCGCCAGACGGCCAATGGGCACGCCTGTCGCATCTAGGACGATCCAGTCGCGCTGGATATCGTCCGCTTTCACTGAATAAGTCTTCATTTTAGTTTATTCCTATTCGCTGCCCATCGTAGCTAACTTTCACCAGACAGAGCCCTCTTGCAGGGGCGATGGGAGGGCACGCCCTCCGATCACAGACTTCCAGAAGTTCCTTCACCGCGCTAACACTCAGCTTCCCCTGCCCGACTTGAGCAAGCGTCCCCACCACGCTGCGAACCATCTGCCGCAGAAAGGCGTTACCGCGCACCGTGATCAGCAAGCACGGTCCCAAGGACCGGACTACGATCTTCTCGACGACGCGCACGGTGCTATATCCAGGCGCCGTTGGCTGCCCAAATGTTGCAAAGTCATGCGCTCCGCAGAGAACCCTCCCCGCATCTCGCATCCCCTCCACGTCCAGCGGCTTAGTGAGGTGCCACACGTAACGTGTGAGCAACGCCGAGGGTTGCGGACGATTCAAGATCGCGTAACGGTAGGTTCGGCTCGTGGCACTGAAGCGAGCATGAAACTCCTGCTCCACTTGCTCCACCTTCCGTACGCTCAAATCGCGTGGTAGGTAAGCGCTCAGTGCTCCGGCTATTTTATCTTCTGAAATTTTCCAGTCCACATCGAAGTGGGCAACTTGCCCCAGCGCGTGAACTCCTGCATCCGTGCGACCTGCCCCATGCACCCGAATCTGTGTTCGAGTCAACTGGGTCAGAGCCGCTTCCAGCTCTCCCTGAACCGTGCGTTCCCCCTTGCCTTGTGTCTGGAAACCGGCAAAGTCAGTTCCATCGTATTCCAGGGTTAGGCGAACGCGGCTCATTAGCTACTTAGGCTGCCTCAGTCGTTGACGAACTCCAGCACCACAACAGGTGCCCCATCGCCACGTCGAACACTCTTGTGAGCCATGCGGGTATAGCCGCCGGGCCGATCCTTGAAAATCGGAGCGATCTTCGTGAAGAGTTCCATGATGATGTCCTCATCGCTGGAGCTCTTGCCACCAATAGCAGCGCGGGCGATACGGCGCGAGTGCACACTATCGTCTTTTGCCCGGGTGACCAGCTTCTCAACCATTGGCTGGATCTCCTTGGCACGCGCCTCGGTGGTCTCAATTTTTTTGTAGATGATCATGGAGCGGAGCAGGCCCTTCAGGAGCGCGATTCGCGCGTCCGAAGCGAGGCCAAACTGCCGTCCACCTATTCGGTGTCGCATTCTCTAACTTCCTTAATCCTCGTCATCGTCATCCTCGCCGGGGAAATAGCCGTCCGAGTCCTTGAGCGTCATGCCCAGGGTGTTCAGCTTTTCCTTGACTTCGGTCAGAGACTTCTTTCCAAAGTTGCGAATGTTCATCAAGTCCACTTCGCTCATCAGCGCCAGCTCACCCACGGTTAGCACGTTTGCCTTCTTCAAGCAGTTGTACGTGCGAACCGAGAAGTCCAGCTCCTCAATACGGGTATCGGGTGCGCCATGCGCCCCGAGCCCGCCGGTAGTCTGAGCGATAAAGGAGCGTACAGGGCCGCCCTTGTGATCTATAAACCGCTGGAAATACTCAGAGAGCATCTGCGCCGCCTGCGAGATCGCCGTCCCCGGCTCGATAGCACCGTTAGTGGTGATCTCTAGAGTCAGACGCTCGTAGTCATTGCGGTTCCCCACACGGGTGGGATCCACGGTGTAGTTGACCTTACGAACAGGCCCATATGCCGCCGGCACGGGAATTTCACCGATAATATCGGTTGTCTTGGCTCCCTTGTCGGGCATGACGTAGCCCCGCCCCCGCTCAATCTTCATCTCGATGTACAGACTCGCCGTCTCATCCGAGATCGTTGCCAAGTAACACTCGGGGTTAACAACTTCCATATCCGCAGGGCAAACAACGTCTGCCCCCGTAATACGTCCAGAGCCCCGTGCATCTACCCGGATCACCCGTGCAGCGCTGGAAAGCTCATCTTCTTCCTCGCTGTCATCAAGGATCTTGATTGCCAGTTCCTTAAGGTTAAGAAATAGCTCCGTAGCATCCTCTTTTAACCCCGGGATTGTCTGGAACTCATGCTGAACTCCCTCAATCCGTACCGATGTAATAGCGGCACCGATGATGGAGGACAGCATGACGCGACGAAGTGAGTTACCAAGTGTCACACCGTAGCCCGGCTCGAGTGGTTCAACAACAAACTTGCCAAACGTCGCGGTCTGCTCCAGCGTTTCGATACGAGGTACAACCGTCTCCTGAATTGCCATAGTATCTCCTCCTGAGAATTAGCGGGAGTAGAACTCGATAATGATCTGCTCCGAAACCTGAGAATCCACTTCATCACGACGCGGTGCAGCGATCACCTTACCGGTGAACTGATGCGCATCAAGGGAAAGCCAGGTAGGGGTACGAGAGCCTGCACCCGCCAGCGCGTCCTGAATGACGTGCATACGGCGAGAGCCTTCCACAATCGTGATGGTGTCACCAGGACGAACTTGATACGAAGGAATGTCTACCGGCTTGCCATTGACCAGCAAGTGCTCATGGCTTACCAGCTGCCGAGCCTGAGCACGACTGGTGGAGAACCCGAGGCGGAAGACGACATTATCCAGGCGCATCTCTAGCAGTTGGAGAAGATTTTCACCCGTAACGCCTCTGCGGCGCGAGGCCTCAGCGACATAGGCACGGAACGGCCCTTCAAGCACACGGTACATCTGACGCATCTTCTGCTTTTCGCGAAGCTGCTTTCCGTATTCCGTTGGTTTACTGGGGCGCGCGTTGGGGCCATGCTGGCCCGGCGCGTAGTT
>NZ_JAYUPA010000817.1:0-3240 GCF_043760365.1 Armatimonas sp. | reverse complement strand
GCCGTCAGTACCACCGAGCGTCCCACAACACTCTCGGGGGCCGTAATTTGTGAGCGCTTATTCGCCGAGCTGACCGTGAGGACGGGCTTGCCGCCTTCCAGATGCAGGCTATAGCCAAAACGCTCGCCGCCACGAGCAAGAATCACCCCCTCCGGTTTTTCGGCGGTGAGTGTCACCTCGATTGTCCATGCGCCCACATTGGGGCGTAGCGCAGGAGTGCTGGGGATCGTCACCGGCGCGGTGCCGTCGAACTTGCGTGCCTCTTTCCAGTCCAGCACCCAGGCATTGCGCGGGGCAGTTACGCCACTCGGGGCAGGATCAGCGGCTCCCGGTTTGTCGGCAAACGGGGGGATCTCAAAACCGATGGCCTTTTTCTGGCGCTCAAACTCCTGTTCCAAAGCGGCATGCAGCTCCACAAAGTGGTTGTCGGTGGCGAGGTTTTTTGTCTCGTAGGGGTCGGCCTTGAGGTCATAGACTTCTGTCCACTCCGGGTGGCCGGGGTATTGGATCAGCTTGGCTGTCTCGGTGCGAACGCACTGGGTGGTAGGAATCGAGAAGCCTCTCTCAAAGAAGTAGGTGTAGAAAAACGCCTTGCGCCAGTCGGTGGGAGGCTTACCCAGAGCGAGCGGGAGCAGACTACGCCCGTGCATGGCTCGGGGCACTGGTACGCCAGCGAGCTCCAGAACTGTCGGGGCAATGTCCACATTCAGGGCGAGCTGCTCGACTTGCCTGGCCTTACGGAGCGCCTTCGGCAAGCGGATTACCAGCGGAATCCGCAGGCTCTCGTCGTAGGCGCTACGCTTGTCCCCCAGGCTGTGCTCACCCAGATAAAAACCATTGTCCGATGCGAAGATCACCACTGTGTTATCGTCTATGGCGGCCAGAAGCTTACCCACGCAGTCGTCCATCGCGCTCAGGCACCGAAAGTAGCCCCGGTTGAGCGTGCTGGCGTTGGCTGCCCCCTTGCGCTCTGGCGCGTAGGCGGGAGCTAGACCGACATTGGGGACAGGGCGCGCGGTATCGCTGGCATAGTCGTTGGCGTGGCTTGGGGGTGGCGAGAACGGCCCGTGAGCCGTCTTGAAGCCCAGCACGAGTAAAAAAGGCTTGCCTGTGCTCTCTTTGAGGAACTGCAAGGCGTAGTCGGTTGAGACATCATCTATCCAGCCGTTGGTGGGGGTGTCCTTGCCATTGACCACAAACGGACAGTTCTCGTACTTGCCCTGCCCGATAAAACTCGCGGCAAAGTCAAAGCCGGGCCGCTCGCGCTGGGTGCCCATGTGCCACTTGCCCACATAGCCCGTTCGGTAGCCTGCGGATTTAAGCAGCGTGGCAATAGTGGCATTGCTCTCCGAGAACGGTGTGTGGTTGTTGACTATACCGTTCGTGTGGCCGTACTGGCCCGTTAGAAGGGTTGCACGGCTTGGCGCACAGAGTGAGTTGACTACAAAGGCATTGCGAAAGTGCGTGCCCTCGGCGGCGAGCTTGTCTAAGTTCGGCATCTTGAGCCAGGGGAAACGCCCCTTGCTTCCTTGTTCACGCTGCACCACGCCCAGCGCATCCCAGCGCTGGTCATCGGTGTAGATCACGATAATGTTGGGCTTTGTGGTTTGCATAGAGTCTATTTCTTCTGGAGGAGGCGTAAAACCTCCCGATTCTCGCGGCCAGAGAACGCTATTGCGGGGGGCCAAGAGTCGGGTCGGGGTTGTCGCGTGGGTTGAGGTAGAAGATAGCCAAGAACAAGCCGCCAGGCTTGAGGGCAGTGGCGATGGCTCGCACATAGTCATCAGGCGCTCACGAGGAATCGCGCAGAAGCACGTGTGCTCAAAGACGGCATCGAATGCAGCGGTAAAATCTTCGGGCAGGGCGAAGAGATCTCCGAGCACAAAGCGCGTGTTCGGGAGTGTCTTGGCTCCCGCAAACGCGCTGGGCGCGAGATCTAGCCCGATCACCTCATCCGCGCCCGCCGCTGCAATCGCCCGTACATCATGGCCGCGCCCACAACCGGTTTAGGGACGCGCGTTGACGATTGTGATGGTGTGGGTCTCCGCATTCCAAGTCGTGGTCTGATCTGAGGCCAGCTCGATAAATTCTAGCGGCACATAGAGCGTGTTGCGTCTGATCTCGGTGGGAGACTCCATGCGAATACGCTGCCCACTCTTGTCGACCCAGCGGCTTCCCACCGCATTTTTGAGCTGCTTATCCGGCACAGTGACGGTATTCTGGGCAGAGTCGAAGCGGTAGTTGAACTTGGCAGCGCGCGCGAACTGTTCCAGGGGAACCATCACATCTTCGCCACGTAGATAGGGACGTGCTGCGCCAAAGGCCTCTTCGCGTCCATTGATCCGTAGCACGAAAGTGTTCTTGTTGGGGTCCAAATCTTGCACCCTATCCCGGTTTCGGGCCACGGGGCGTTCGGTGCTGAGGGCGGATCCTGTTGTGATACTGACCATCTGACGGGGTTCACTCCACTCGACACTAGCTCCGAGGGCCTCACTGATAAATCGAAGGGGAACCATTGTGCTGCCACCAATTCGCATGGCAGGCACTCGTAGGGAAACCGTCTGTCCATTCACCAGTGCAGTGTGGCTACCCAGGCGGATCTCGAGATCACGCTCTCCCATTTTCGCTTTCACTGTTTGAGTTGCCTCGTTCCAGTTGATATCCGCCCCGATATTTTCTAGTACGCCTCGGATAGGGACAAGCACACGCCCCTCCACTTTCTGTGGGTGCGTATCGGCAAACGGGACATTATTGCCGTTGACACGAACGGTAATCTTCTGTGCATGGGCTGTCATTTGGACAAGAGTGATGCTACTAATAAATGCTGTAAATAGCTGCACTGATTTTCCAATGTTCATGTTGAGTTTTCTCCTTAAATTTTGCGTTTGGCAACAGGAGCATTGCGTCCCTAGCCATAACGCCGTGCTGGTTTTTATGCCGAGCGATGGCACAAGGTTCCTCGTTTGTCTAAAAGGAGGGAGGAGGCTACAATAGGGATATGAAAGCAGCAACTCTGATTCGTGACATTCCCGACTTTCCTCAGCCAGGAATTGTTTTCAAAGACATTACACCCGTTTTGGCCGATCCTGTGGCTTTTGCCGAAGTGATCGCCGCGCTCAGTGAGGATATCAAGCGCCTCCGGCCCGATGTGATTGTGGGAATTGAGTCGCGCGGATTTCTCTTTGGTGCGCCTGTGGCCCACGAGCTTGGGGTCGGGTTTGTGCCGTACCGAAAGGCGGG
>NZ_JAYUPA010000816.1:0-3243 GCF_043760365.1 Armatimonas sp. | reverse complement strand
TCCACCAGCCACGCGCCGTCGCCCTCGCCATCCAGCAGATCCGCCGCCACTTGTAGGGCGAGACGCGTCTTGCCACAGCCACCTGAGCCGGTCAGGGTGAGAAGGCGTGCCGTTGCTAGGAGTGTGCAAATCTGTGTAAGCTCGCTCTCTCGGCCCACGAAGCTGGTCGGTTGGAGAGATAGGTTGTTGGGAAGGCTGGCGAGGGAGCGTAACGTGGGGAATGGGGCCGCTAGCTTAGGGTGAAGCAGCTGAAAGATGGTTTCAGGCCGACCGAGATCACGCAGGCGATGGCGACCCAGCTCTAACAGGGAAGCCGCCGCGGGTAGGGAATCTCTCACGAGCTCCTGTGCTGTTGCGGAGAGGAGTGTCTGCCCGCCGTAGCCCGTGGCGAGCAGCCGTGCCACACGGTTGAGTGGCTGCCCAAAGTAGTCCTTGTCCCGGCTCTCCACCGCTCCGGTGTGCAGTGCCATGCGCACTTTGATAGGTGTCTGCTCCGGCCAAGGCTCGCCTGTCAATGCAAGCTGAGCAGCCAGAGCGGCCACCACTGCCTCCGCGGCGGTCGTGAAGGCGGCACAGAAGGCATCCCCGATGGTCTTGAAGACGTAGCCATTGGCGTTCTCTATCGCTTCACGTAGCAGTGCATCGTGGCGGGCGAGGGCAATCTGCATTGCCCCTGGTTGTGCTTCCCAGAGCTTGGTGCTTCCCTCAATATCGGTGAACAGAAACGTGACCGTGCCTGCGGGGAGGTTCATGGCTTATTGTAGCGCTTCATGGCTTATTGTAGCCGAATCGCCTCGCGAAACGGGCCAAATCAGAATAGCAGAATCAGCAGCGAGATCTCTTCCTCACGCGAGCGATAGGCTAACGAACGATTCCGTGAGCCGCCCTTTGTGGCGGGCAACAGAGTAAACAGGGTAACACGAAATCGTTCCTTTTCGGTTACAGTTTCCGGGGTATTCAGGCAGCTTGCTCTCGGGCTTTTTTGGCACGAGCGATCCCCCGCCTGATATCACGGCTACGGACATTCGTGCCCAGATCGCAAAGGTGCTGGAATTGAGCCGTCGGGGCTCCGTGCAACACGCGTAGCTCTACCCCTCGCGCTTGGAGATCGGACAGGATGGAGGAAAACGCGACAAATGAGCGGCTCAGCCGAGCCCTATCACAAACCGCAAGCGTGTCTCCAGGACAGAGATCTTGGATCAGCCCCATCAGCGCAGGACGCTCCTTCAGGGGCGACATTCCAGAACACACTTCCTCGAAAACAGCCTCACAGCCTGCTTTAAGCAAGGCAACCCTTTGCTGACTCAGACTTGAGCCTGTCAATGCTGACCGTGCGTAGCCAATGACTGTTCTCATATAACGGAATCGTAGCCAAAGCATAAAACCGCGTCAAGTGACCGTTCCTAGTTCTTCTTACCGTTCCTTATTCGTCGAGGTGAGGTTCAGGGTTCTGTTGGACGAGCAGGTTCCAGAAGGGCGAGGAGATCAGCCCTCTGGATCAGCACCTTGCGCAAACCCGCCACGCGGAACGCCTTCAGCTTGCCAGATCGAATGTAGGAGCGGATCGAGGAGGTCGAGAGCTGCAAGTAGCTCGCCGCCTGCTCCACTGTCAATAAGTCATGTGCAAGTGCCTGATATTTGTCGTCGCTCTCCCCTTGGGCCATGCCACAGTATGCCATACCCGAGCTTCAGTATGGCATACCCGAGCTTCTAGGACATACTTTACGAAGCTAACTCCAGAGCGCGGACAGAGGAACCGCGAAAAGCCCCTCACCAAACGGGAGAACATGCTGGCCCGTGTAGAGCAAGATGCCACGGTGAAACTTACCACCGACAGAAACACTACCCCCGACAGATGCTTGAAGGGCACGTAGACCACGGAAATCGCTACTGGAGACCGAGGTAGACGCCTTCACTTCGACACCAACCAAGCGACCATCACGCGATTCCATCAGGACGTCCACTTCCTCACGCTGGGCTGTATGCCAATGGTAGAAGCTAGGGTGCGTCTCACTCCAAGTCGCGTCCTTCATCAGCTCCAGGGCTACGAAGTTCTCCAGAAGCCCACCCAGGAGGCTGGGGTCTTCCACCACGCGACTCTCCGAGACGCCCATCAGGTAGCCCGCCAGTCCGGTATCGGTTATGAGAATCTTAGGGGTCTTGAGAAGGCGCGTGCCCAGGTTATTGCTCCAGGCAGGAAGCAGCTTCACTAGGTAGATTGCCTCCAGAAGTGCCATATAGCGCTGGAGGGTGGTGTAGGGTAGCGGCAAGGTGCGAGACAGATCAGCAAGGTTAAGCAACGAAGCCGAGCGGGTGGCGAGCAGGCTCATCAGGCGCGGCATCTGGGTTAGACCCTCGATATTGGCAAGATCCCGCACATCGCGCTGGAGGATGGTTGTCAGGTACGAGGAGTACCAGTCTTGGCGGCGACTTGTGCTGCGAGTGAGTGCTTCCGGGTAGCCTCCTGCCAGGACGCGAGCCACGACATCTGCTCGATCCATCGCCTCAGAGCGCGGTGGCAGGCTTCCCAGAGGAGTATCGGAGAACAGGAAGTCAACAAAGCTGGATGTAGTGCCTCCTAGCTCCGCTTGGGAGAGTGGCCAGAGCGTCATAATCTCGACACGTCCGGCGAGCGACTCAGAGACCTTAGGGAGCACAAGAACATTGGCGGAGCCTGTGAGCAGGAAGCGTCCTGGTCTGCGGTCTCGATCCACGCTGGCCTTGATGGCGGGGAGAAGCTCCGGGGCGTGTTGCACCTCGTCCACAATCACCGGCTCGCCACTGGCCGCGAGAGTCGCCAGAAACCCACCGGGGTCGGCTTTAGCAGCAGAGAGTACCTCCAGATCATCGAGGGTGACATAGCGCCCTGGAAAGTCTTCTGGCGCGAAGGCAAGGTCACGTGCGAGGGTTGTCTTTCCTGTTTGTCGTGCTCCGGTGAGCAGGACGACCGGGGTATCGCTGAGAGCCTCTTTGAGGTGCGGGGTTATATTTCTCTGGTGCATGGTTGAGTTCTCTGGCGTATGGCTAAATTCTATTCGTTGTGTGGTGATATATTACCCATTGCGTGGTGAATTTACAAGAGATGATCTATCTCGCCTGGTAGGGCGCTTCTCAGGAAAGAGTAGCTTATCGATGCGGTTCTCCAGGAAGCGGCGGATAGGATCGAAGGAGAAGGCAAGCACGAGCACTCCAAAGCGCGTCACCCCACCCGACTCCGCCTTTGCGAACTGGTCGGTGGCCAGT
>NZ_JAYUPA010000815.1:0-3250 GCF_043760365.1 Armatimonas sp. | reverse complement strand
AGCCTCAAGGAGCTGATCGCCTTCAACCAGAGCATAAAAGCCAAAGAGCTGCCGTTCTTCGGGCAGGAGCTACTGGAAAAAGCGCAAGCCAAGGGGCCGCTGAGCGAGTCTGAGTATGTTAAGGCTTTAGCAAAGTGCCGCAAGCAGTCCCGCGATCAGGGGATTGATGCGATCATGAACAAGCACAAGCTCGATGCGCTCTTCGCCCCGACACAGGCCCCCGCGTGGCCGATTGATCTGGTGAACGGCGATCATTTTCTGGGCAGCGCGACCAGCCCCGCGGCTGTCGCGGGCTACCCGAGTATCACCGTTCCGGCGGGCTTCATCCACGGTTTGCCCGTCGGTGTTGCGTTCTGGGGCCGCGCTAACTCCGAAGCCACCCTCCTACGGCTCGCCTTCGCCTTCGAGCAAGCCACTAAGCACCGCCGCCCCCCGACCTTCGCGGAGACAGTTGCACTCTAATAATACAGGACTCAACCCTATGAAGAAAAGACATTTTGGTGAGCTTCCGCCTCGCTACCAGTTCGTGCTCAATCCCTACCCGGATCAACGAATTTCGCGCTGTCCTCTCTGTGAGGCTAAAACGGGACAAAAGAAAATCCCATTATTGATCCACATAGATCCACAGCACCTTATTGCCCTCAACTACACTTGCCGCTTTTGTCAGAGCTGTGAGCTTCTTGTTGGGCATAAACATACTATTGAGCACTTCCTCTTCGAGTTATTTCTTCTGCACTCCCCTGAAAGCATCGGCAATAGCTATATAATAATTGGTACCGTGGAAAAAGGAGCATGGCGTAAGGGGTTGACAGAACGGCTAGACATCCCTAGCCTTCTGCCTCATGCGGGCGATTTTGAGACGTACTTAGAGGATCTGCGATGCACGCGCCCCGGCTACTACAGAGCAGACGAGAAACCACCTATCATGGAGCCGCCACTCTCAGACGAGTGGGTCAAAGCAGCTCCGTAGTCTGGTTTCACCGTCAAGGGTAAATGCGGTATCATAGGCAATCGTGCCGACTACAGATACTTTAGATATTTTCATGGGCCGCGAACCGTGCCGGGTGCGGACGCGCTTCGCCCCCTCCCCGACTGGCTTTCTTCATGTAGGAGCGTTTCGCACTTCCTAATCCGATGAAGAGAATATAAATAGAGCAATATAATGATAAAACGACTGTATATTCATAATTTTAAGTGTCTTGAAAACTTCGAGATGAAGTTTGAAGATATTCCAACATCCATGATTATCGGAAAAAATGGTTCCGGTAAATCTACGATAAGTCGAGTGCTAGAAATAATAAAAGAGATCGCTTATGGTAATAGTCGTCTCATCTCTAACGATGCAAGTGAACCTTGTTTGATAATGCCATCTGATTTCTCTCTCGGTCGGACTGAAGTGCCGATGAGATTTCAGATCGAAGTCAGTATAAATGGTCATGATTTTTCGTATGACCTTGCTCTCGAACTTCCAAAAGGCTTTAAGGCTTTAAGGGTACTTGAAGAGAGGCTTACTATTGATGGAAATGTTATCTATACACGAGAAAAGGCAAAGATTTCTTTTGTGAAACAAGGAGGGCCTGCGTCGGAATTTCAATGGGACTGGCATTCGGTTGCTTTACCGACGATCTATGTAAACTCAGAAGACGATCCGATTCAGATATTTAGAGCGTGGCTATCGCGGATGATAATCATTTCTCCAATCCCTTCTAGGATAGATGGGGTTGCGGATAAGGAAGCATTTTATCTGGATAGAGGGGCAGAGAATTTTGGTAGGTGGTTACTTAATGTATTGAGTGTTAACTCTAGCTCTGTATTTGGAATTACTGAATATATAAAAGATGTTATGCCTGATTTTAATTCGATAAAGAAAAATGGGAATTCTAATAGGTATTTTGTGAGTTTTAAGAATTCTAAAGATGGATCGTTATTTGATGTTGCTTTTGAATCGTTGTCTGATGGAGAAAAATGTTTCTTTATCTGTGCGGCAATACTTGCTGCAAATCAGGAGAATGGGCCATTCTTATGTTTTTGGGATGAACCTGATAATTATCTCTCACCCTCAGAATTAGGACATTTTATCATGAGCCTACGTCGAGGATTTCAGATGAAAGGACAACTTATCCTGACATCTCATCATCCTGAAGTGATAGGTAAATTCTCAAATGAGAATACTTTTATTCTTAGTCGGAATAGTCATATGGAGCCGACTATTATTCAGTATCTTTCCCAAATACTCATTTATGGAAGCCTTAATGATGCTCTTCTGCGAGGTGATTTGATCTAATGGCTGGAAATAGATATAAGAATCGTGTCGAAATTTTCGTTGAGGACGATGCTAATCGTGAGTTAGTCAACGGCTTTTTAAGGGTAGGGTATCTTCCTTATCGTAAGGATATTATCGTCGTTACTCCTGCGGGTGGGTGGCGTGTGCTCAAGAATAAATTTTCCGAAGAGTATATCAAGCGGATGCGAAACGACAAATTTCTACATGTGGTCTTGGTTGTTGATTTCGATGATAAAGATGATAGATTCACAGAAGTATCATCTGTGATTCCTAGTGATTTGTGTGACAGGGTAATGCTGATAGGGATGAAGGATGAACCCGAAGACATGAGGCGTTCTATGGGGAAACATCTTGAGGATATTGGTGAGGAAATCGCAAAAGCCTGTTTTGACAAGGCTGAGGGTGTCTGGGGGGACGAGCACCTGAAGCACAATCATTCAGAGCGTGAGCGGATTGGACAGACAATGAGAGACCTTCTCTTTAAGTAAAGGCTTTAACCTTCGCGGCAACGGCAGATTTCGGGGTATCATAGGCAATCGTGCCGACTACAGATACTTTAGATATTTTTATGGGTCGCGAACCGCGTCGGGTGCGGACGCGCTTTGCCCCCTCCCCGACAGGGTTTCTTCATGTAGGAGCGTTTCGCACCGCGCTGTTCTCCTATCTCCTCGCTAAAAAATACGGCGGGGACTTTCTCTTGCGTATCGAGGACACGGACCAGAAGCGCCTGGTCAAGGGCTCGCTGGAGCATATTATCCAGTCGTTGCATGCCCTCGGGACTCCCTACGACGAAGGCCCGGATCTGGCGACGGTGGCGCTGCTGCCCGAAGCCTACGGCTCTGTGGATCCAGCACTTTTGCCTGCGGATGGTGGGCCGCATGGGCCGTATATCCAGTCGCTACGCAAGCCGCGCTACACCGAGGTGGTTGAGTCGTTGCTGGAGGCAGGAAAGGCGTACTGGGCGTT
>NZ_JAYUPA010000814.1:0-3250 GCF_043760365.1 Armatimonas sp. | reverse complement strand
GCGATCACTGCCGTGAGCGGCAAGCGATCCTCAATACCAATGGTGCTGCGTTCTGCTCGGTTCGGTGCATGACGCAGGCAGAGCAAGCGGCAAAGAGCACCATGCGGGAGAAGCGCCAGCAGCTTGTGGCAGCACGGGAGCGGCAAGAAGACCGGCGCGTGCTCCTGACCCTGGGCCTGATCCTCGTAGTGCTCTGCACTGTCCTGATGAACGGCGACCAGATGCACGACGAAGCGGCGGAATCCCGTCAGCGCCAAGCACTCTATGGCCGCGTGAGCTGGGAGGCTAATGCCCGATGACCACAAGCTCAGGACAGGCAAAACCCAAAGCGAAGCTACCCGGAGGTTGGTACCTCCGTCCAAGCTCCGCGCACTGTGAAGCCTAAAAAGCTTCACTGGGTGAGCTGTGGCAGCGAACCTACCAAGCTTCGCAAGGTGGATACCAGACACCTTCACAGCTTGCCTTTAACCCTTCTACTGCTGGGCTGCACGGTACCGCCCTACAGCCAAAAACACTTTTTTACTGGAGAACCTATGGAAAAACTTGCAGAACTACTGACAGAGCTGACCCGCAACCTTGTGGATCATCCCAATATCGTTTCGGTGAAAATCCTACCCTCGGTCGCTGACGGAGAACACACGCGCTTCGAGGTTCATGTCTCGCCCGGTGATCTGGGCCAGGCAATCGGGAAAGAAGGGAGGCTCGCCAACGCCATGCGAATCCTCATCAAGTCGGCTGCTCAGAAACACAATCTGGGCCGAGTGCTTGTCGAGTTTAAGGAGGCGAAAACGTGAAAATAGCAGACGAACCAGACTACTTCGAGGCGCAGTACACTACCCGCTTTGGTAATCTGATCGAAGTCTCCGCTTACCGTGGCGGCGATCAGGTCCTCCTCGCAGGCAGCGTACTTACCCCACGCCAAGCCCGCCAGCTCGCGCGCAATCTTCTCAAGGCCAGCAAGCTCGCCAAACAGGGAGACAAAGGTTCACCTTGACCATGCCCCCATCACAGGCTCCGGCGCACTTAAGAGATGCCAAGAGTCCCAGCTTCGACACGAAGGATTACCCCTTCGATGACAATCGAAGCTGGGCTTTGTGGTGCCTGCGGGAACTGAAACGACTCGGGGTTCACCATGCCATCGCGCCCCAGGCACACGCCCTGGTGGCGCATGGCTACCTCACCGAGGACGATATCGCTGGACTCCTAGACGAACTGCGGGGCGGGCCTCTCTACAAGCCTACTACTCCAAAGCAGCTCAACTTACTCATTGAGGAAACCCCATGCCCTGGCTGAAGCTCGACGATGCGTTTTTCGACCACGAGAAGATTCTCGATAGGTCGAAGGACGCAAAGCTACTGCATCTGGCAGCGCTGACTTACTGCGCTGCCCGCTCGCCGCACGGTGTATTGTCACCAGCGGCTGTCCGCGTTTGTGCCGCCAAAGTGGACATCTCCGACCGCGAAGAAGTAGTGACTGAGCTGCTCTTCGCAAACCTCTGGGAGACGGTACCACCCGACTCTCCCCTCCAGCCAGTACCGCCTGGCTCCTACCAGATCCATGACTTCACTGTCTACAACCCGACGCCCGAACAGGCCGACGCTCTACGCACTGCAAGGCGCGAAGAAGACCGCCGCCGTGCAGATTCGGAGCGCCAGCGCAACAAGCGCGAACGGGAACGGCAAGAGCTTCCCCCTGACGATTACGATGCTCGTCACGCCGAATCCGAAGCCCGTCACGCTCAAAACGTGACAGAGAGCGTGACATGTCACGAAAATGACGTGACAGAGAGCGTGACGCAAGCCGTGACAGATTCCGTGACATGTCACGGTGTTTCCTCGCGCGTCCGCCCGCTGGCAGCCGCGTTCCCGTCCCCGTCCCCCTTCCCGATCCCCTATCCCCAAACCCCTGCCCCAGACATCATCCCCCAAACCCCCATCGGGCCAAGAAAGACGATGACGACGGAAGGGTCAGTAAGAAATAAAAACTCTCCCGATGCTCGTTACCTGGTGGGCTGGGAAGATGCCGAACAGCTCTCGCCGGGGGCACTGCTGACACGCTATCGGGATGCCGAAGGCGAAGCGGGTGAGGAGCGACTTACGGCTTGGCTGGCTGCGGCACGCAAACCCGTTCACTCGCAACCGGCCTATCTTCGGCCTTGCATTCTGGGCTGGCTGCGCGGCGAAGATCCCGATCCCATCGCCGTGCCACCGCCCCAGCTCGCCGCCTCACCAACGCGCTCGATCAACGCCGCCGCAGCAGCAAAGGCCGAGGCGATACGGGCCGAGCACGGCTCGGTGCAAGCGGCTCTAAACCCAATCGAAAAGGAAACCTCATGACCACAGAAACGGCCTTGAATCTGCTTGCCACCATGCCTGGCAAGCCCGAGTGGAACGGAGATATCGCCGAGTTCTACTCGCTGCATTTGGCTGACTGGCACCCTGACACGCGGCGCAGAGCCATCCTGGAGGCCACCGCCACCTGTCAGTTTCGGCCCACAGTGGCGGAGCTGCGGGAGGTCGCCTTGAAGCACATCGCACCTCTGCCCAGCATCGGCACTCTGCGCGAGGAGCTGCGCTTGCTGATCCTCTTCCACCCTGCCGCCCAGCGAGCACGCCATGCCACGCCCTTGATGCGTGACCTGGCCGACGAGCTAGGCGGGTGGCACGAAATCGGAATGCTGGATACCGAGGAGATGGATCGCCGCTTTCCCAAAGCAGCGGGGAGAGCACGAGAAGAGTTTCTCGCTCGAAACGCCACAAAGCTGCTCGCCGAGGGGTCACAAAAACAGCTCACAGGCACGCCGACCAAGGAGCTAATCGCCGCATGAACGTCCCCAAGCCTCCCCGACAGTCCCGGCGAGAGCGCCGCCAGCAAGAGCGCCCGGAGCGCCGCCAGAAGCACGACGAGGCGACGAAGCTGCACCGGCAAGCCCAGAAACTTCTCCGTCAGAATGCCAGCGCTCCGGCTTTCTGGCACGGCGAACCCTGCACCGCCACCCGCCTGAAAGTTCTGCTGGCCGGTCTGGAAGTGCCTGCCGTGCGGGTTAATTTTGGCGATGGCATGATTTACCTCGACGACACCAACGGAGCGGGCTGGCTGAAAGTGACGGCGGGACGCGGCAGCAAGAGCCTACTGCACCGAGAGCTCAACCTAGAGAGTTTGGAGGAAATTGTTTGACTAAGATCCGGTGCCCCAAGTGCGAGCACATCGTGGGCGAAGCCGACGGCGAGCGCATTACCAGCTCGGTGGC
>NZ_JAYUPA010000813.1:0-3254 GCF_043760365.1 Armatimonas sp. | reverse complement strand
GGATCAATACTGCCCCATCAGGCTCGTCGGGGCGGTCGTCTTTCCAGAAGCACACCCGCCGCGTCCAGGCCGATTTCTGATGATCATGTGCCGTGTTCAGTGCGATCCGCGTCAGCCACGAGCCCAGCGATGCCTCACCCCGGTAGCTACCAATCGCCTGCCACGCCTTGATCACCGTCTCCTGCGCCAGATCCTCCGCATCTGCTTTTCGACGAACGACGCTAGAAACCGTGCGCCAGATTCGGCCTCGATGCGCTTCACACAACAGTGAGAACGCTTCGGTGTCTCCCTTTCGGGCTCGATCTAGCAGCTCGTTTTCCGTCATCACACACATAGACGATAGCTTAACGAAAAAGCGCGAACTTATCTCGCCAATTGGGGTATATTTTTTCAGAAGGAAACAATTACTATGTCCATTGAACTGCCCGCACTGCCCTACGCTTACGATGCGCTTGCTCCCGTGATCTCCCAGGAGACCATGGAGTTCCATCACGACAAGCACCACGCTGCCTACGTCACGAACTTGAACAATGCAATCAAGGACACCGAAGTCGCAGACTGGAGCGCGGAGTCGCTCATCACTAATCTTTCCGCCGTGCCTGAGGCAATTCGCGGTGGGGTTCGCAACAATGCGGGCGGGCACGTGAACCACTCGCTCTTTTGGGAGCTGCTCACTCCGGGCAGCGCATCTGCTCCCACCGGCGCTCTTGCCGAGGCCATCTCGGCGACTTTTGGCTCACTGGATGCTCTGAAAGAGGCAGTCAACAAGGCCGGCGCAACCCGCTTCGGCTCCGGCTGGGCCTGGCTCGTCACCGACAGCGATGGTAAGCTCTCCGTGGTCTCCACGGCAAACCAGGACACCCCGCTCATGGGCATTGCCGTTGCCGGTTGCACGGGCACTCCGATCCTGGGGATTGATGTGTGGGAGCACGCCTACTACATTGACTACCGCAACGCCCGCCCGAAGTACTTAGAGGCGATCTGGAGCGTGGTCAACTGGGACAAAGTCGCCGAGCTTTACGCGGCTCGGTAAGTGCGCAGAACCTCTGCGAGGCTCCACGCCTGCCACGGACAGCCGTTTGGCCGGTGTGGAGCTGCGCCGTCAAATACTTCCGCGATCCCCCCAAGGCCGTAGTCTTCGGTTTGGTGACGCAAAAGCTCAGTTAAAAATGGCGCGACATCGGCGTCGGCTCCGTGGACTTTTTTATAGAGATCGCAGAAGCTCCCGATTAGCCACGGCCAGACGGTTCCCTGGTGGTAGCTACTATCGCGCTGGTGCGGGCCGCCTTCATAGCGTGGGCGGAAGCGTGTGTCAGCAGGGGAGAGCGTCCGCAGGCCATACGGCGTGAGTAAATGCTCGGTGGCAACAGAAAGCACGGCGTGGTTTACGGTTTCGCCTAAGTCCAGAAGCGCCGCCGCGATCACTTGATTGGGCCGAATTGCCGCGTCGGGCGTGCCATCAGGAAACAAAGAGTCGTAAAGCCCGAGACCACCGGCGCGCACAAAACGCGCCAGAAATGCCGTGTGTGCTTTCGCCACAAGCTCCGTCTTCCCCGCCACTTTTAGTGCGTTGATCCAGAGGGCCTGCACCTCCACGGGGCGATCAAAGCGCGGCGTGATCGCTACCCCGTCCACTTTCGCGTCCATCCACGTCAGATTCGTGTGATCATCGCCGCAGCGCAAAAGCCCGTCGGCGTCGCAGTAGATCCCATCGCCTACCGTGCCGTCTAAATGCGCCGTGAGAATCGCCTCAACAGTCTCCGAAAGCTCGTCCGTCAGCCCACACAGCCCGATGCAGCGCACAAACCACAGCGTCCCATCCACATTGTTGTAGGCTGGCGCGTCGTTGTTGTCCGGGAAGCGATTTGGGATTCTCCCATCACGTACCCACGGCACAAAATCCCGGATAATTTGCTTTGCGATCTCCTCCCGCCCCGTCGTCAGGCAAAGCCCTGGAAGCGAGATAAACGTATCGCGCCCCCAGTCGGTAAACCACGGATAACCCGCCAGAATTGTCTTGCGACCATCGTGCGCACCAACGACGAACTGTGCAGCGATGCGCTCCTGCTGCCATTGTTGGTTACCCTTGAGAGTCTTTCGCCACTTAATTAATTCCAGCGACGGCTTAGGTTCTTCCGAATTGTGGAGATCACGCTTGGCGGGGCGTTTGTTTTCAATCGAGGCGATCACATAGGGATTCGGCTGCAGCAGCCTGCGCTTTTCCATAGTGAGCGTTGCCGGACAGTACAGACCCTCTGTTGCCGAAAAGCCACGCTCCGCCTCGCGCCGGTGGAATATTCTGTCGTTCCACCAGCCCGCAGGCTCCCATATGCCGTGTGGACAGTAAAATCGAAGCTCCGGTGCATCCGGAGTGGCCTGGACGAGCCAACCGCCCTCGCAGGGTTCGCTCCTAAAGGGGAAACCTTCCCAGTGCTGCATGTCGCTGTGATAGTCCTTCCAGCAAACCAGGGGCGCGATTCGGATTCCTGCGCCTATGGGAAGCGAGTGCCATTCGAAACGGATCGCATTCTTGGCGGGATAGAACTGAATCGTCCGGCCTATGAGCGTTCCGCCTGGGTAGCCGGGACGTCCGTCAAAAGGCGATGGAATGGGTAGCTGATACTGCCAGTGTGGCCCGAAGTGTCCCCGGCCAAAGCTAGCGTGGCGCTCCCAGCCATCGGGAAAGACGGTGCCATCTTCATAAAGATGCGTGGCGAGTGGGTACTCGACGCCGTCAATAATCACGGTTTCGTCCAAGCCGCCGAGCAGCGACATGCGGTGGCCAGACGGTGGATCGAGCGCGACGGTGAGCAAACTATGGTAGCGGCGGGTGGCGCATCCGGCGAGCGTGCCTGAGGCGAAGCCGCCGATGCCGTTGGTCAAGAGCCACTCTTTGGAGGCGAGTTCGTCGAAGGTCATCCTACCCCCTAACCCCCGCCCGGCGGGGGGACAATATGGTTTTTGGGAATTTTTTAATTGGTTTTAACAGATTGGGCTGTTGCCAGCCGTTATCGGGGTGATGAAACCAAAACCAAGGTACTGGCGTGGTGCCTCGCCAGAGCTGCATGACTGGGCACGCGAGAATCGCAATACGCCTACTTCTGCGGAAGAGGCACTCTGGGAGGTGCTGCGAAGTAGACGGCTGAACGGGCTGCGCTTTCGCCGCCAGCACGCTTATGAAACTTATATCTTTGACTTCTACTGCGCTGAGTATCGGCTGATTATCGAAGTGGATGGTGGCTATCATGACAATG
>NZ_JAYUPA010000812.1:0-9274 GCF_043760365.1 Armatimonas sp. | reverse complement strand
CATTCGCAGGCAGGCTCGCACTTGCAGCCCGTAAGGCCAGGAGCTGGCTGTCTAGGCTGAGAAACGCCCCCTCAAGGGGCAAGAGAGGGTCCGAGACGTAGGGAATGAGCTGTGGGTCGCCTAGTGCCTGTAGCGCAAGCCAGAGCCCTCCCTGACGCGCCGCAGTGGGCACACTCTCCAGCGCCTTCAGGAGAGAGTTTAATCGGGCAAGTGCTCTCTGTGCCATTAGGCTGTGACCAGTGCCACGCCGAGCAGGCTCACCCCTCCCTGCACTGCGGGGGCAGGGATATCTAAGGCCCCACGTCCCTGTGCATTCACCGGAACAATCAAAATCTGTAGTTCCAGGTTGCCCTCCTCTTGCAAAGCGAGCGCGACACCGGTCACTTCCTCCGAGAGGAACTCCGGGGAGGCACTGGCATCCACATAAAAACGGAGGCGCGTGGGACTATCGGGAAGCTGGTGCACCTCAAGGCGCACCTTTTGCGCTTCCACAACCTCACGCTGGACACTTAGTGGCGCGACCGATGCTGCCAGTGCGGGGGCGAGTGCGGAGAGTCCAAAGCGGTGCTTCTCCAGAGTCAGCACCCGCCGCACTGTCCCCGTAAACGCCTCCAGCCAGCCGGGAAGAGGCTCAGAGTCAGAGCCAGCCGTCTGACGCTGGGCATACTCGCGTCCCACACGCCGTGCAGCAATCGCGAGATTTTCCTGGAACTGTGTCTGCAAAGCGGCAGAAAGCGTGGGCAGTGGCTCCGTCTGGGCGGCCACGGCTTTAAGGAGCGCCAGCCGCTGCCGCACCCCTGCATCGTGGAGCGCAGCGGCAAGCACCCGGCGCTCGGTCAGTGTATCGGCGCTTCCCTCGGCCACGGCGACGATCTCTGTATTGGTTATTCTTGTTCTCACGATGCCAACTCTCCCAGCTCATGACGTAGCACATAGAGCGCTTTTCGTTCCGCCAGGGCGGTGCCGCAGAGCGTATTGACCACAGCAAACAGCTCCGCATCTCCCGCTTCCGGCTGGGCTGCCACTTGCTCCACTCTTCCCCAGTCCTCGGGAGCCACGCCCAGCAGCGAGACATAGCGCTCAAAGAGCCCCGCCGTCTCCTCATCCGAGAGTACCTCGCGTCGGTAAAACTCCGCGAGTGTAAAGAGCACATAGCTCTGGTACTGGCGCGCCCGCCGCTTGGGCTTGCCCACACAGGCCGCACGAAAAGCCTCGTCGCCTGCAAAGAGCGCCCCGATCAGCTTCTGCCGCGCCCCTGCCTCCAGCCAGAGAAGCCCCTCACCCAGCTCGGAAGCACCGCTCACCTGTTCCGCCTTCCCGTCTTCAAAATCTTGCTCATCGCGTCCTTCCGCCCGGTCAAGGGTATCGAGGAAGCGCTGCTTAATCATTCGCAGCAAAAGCCTCAGTAAGTGCTCTTGGGTACGAACTGCCTCGCCCCCAGGCTCGGTCAGATAGGTCAGTGCCCGAATCCAGGCATCCTGCACCAGATCCTCTCCCTCCAAGCCCAGAGGTCGCCATGCAGAGCGGATCAAGCGCCGTGCCTGATCCACAAGCGGCTCCCCAAGGGCACGGATTAGGGGTGCGGCAGCATGGTCAATTGCTGCCCCTTCGCCGGATCGTAGCGCCTTGCGGAGCCGCGCGATTTCCTCATCTGTCTGTAGAACGGTTGACATAGGCCCAATCTTACAAAATTTCAAAAAATAATTACGGGATTTTTGGCCATGAGGTCATGAATTTCCTCCAAAGGCACCTGAGAGGCTCCTCCCAGGCGACGGCAGTGACAGGCGGCAGTGGCGCTGGCAAAACAAAGTGTTCGCTCCAGTGGCCAGTTTTGTAGCCTACTATAGCAGAGCCCGGCACGAAACGCGTCGCCCGCACCTGTTGTGTCACGGACATCGGTGAGGGGATAGGCACGGTAGCGCGTGATGCCCTTCTCGGTCCGCACGATGCCCCCCTCAGCACCGAGAGTCAACAGGGCAGTGCGGGCAGGGAGCGCGGCGACGATCTCCTCAGGCTCGCCCGTGGGGCCACCGAAGCGCCGGAGCGACTCCAGGCTACACTGAAGCACCTCAGCAACTGCGACGACATCAGGCTGGTGCGCAAAATCCATTGCCACAAGCGGGCATCCGGCTTGCGCCGCTGCGAGTGCTGTCTGGGTGGCCTGTATCCCTAAGTTCGGGTCCACGGCGACAATCGGGCGTCGGGCAAAGAGCGCCTCAGGAACGGGGGGAGCAATCGCCTGCGCGAAGCCGCGCCCGGACATCGTCCGCTCCCCGTTGGGGGAGACCACAATATCACAGACGGGAGTGACGGCTGCGGGGTCATCGGGGATAAATGCCCGTGAGAGCCCCGCCGCTTCGATGAGCTCCCGCAAGCGTGCGCCCTCAGGATCCCGACCAATGGCAGTCCCCACGAGCGCCACGGAGACGCCCCAACCCGCTAGTAGGCAGGCTGTGTTGAGCGCTTCGCCTCCCGGCAGCTCTAAACCCGAGGGGAAGAACCGATCCAGTGCAACCGTGCCATAGACAACGATATCAACGCGATCAGGGGCGCTCACAGCTCCAGTTTAGCGAAACGATCTTCCGTGGGATTGTTCTCGCGACGGATTTTCTCGTAGGCCTGGTTGACCCGGTCGAGAATACGCCGTGCCTGTGCCTGCTCATTGGAGTTTTCAGGGAAGCGCTGGGGATCGCTCCGACGGATGAGGTCGTCGTAGGCGGCCTGCACTTCTCCCAGACTCGCTCCCAGGGGCAGCCCGAGGACGCGGTAGTCGGCGGCAAGTGGGTTTGTATCCGCTGCAGCCACCACCAGAGCCGCCGTGGGTGGGGCGAGCTCTTGACGCGCTTCCATTCCCCGCCGCGCTGCTGCGATTTTTTCCTCCGCACGCCGCATCAGGCTGTCCACATCCGAGAGTTCACTAGCGGGAGGAGGGGGGACTGATTTGCCCTGGCGCTCTCTCCCCGCGCTCGCATCAAGCTCATCCAGAGCCGTCTCCCGCTCAGAAAGCTCAGCGTCAATCTTGTCTTTGATCACGCCGACATAGGCCCGCCCCAGTCGTCCGATCCTATCTGGAATGCTCATACCACTATCTCTTTCTGAACGGCACTATTGTGTGCACTATAGAATACCAGCTCCCCTAGGGTAAGCGCTTCCCAGCCCGCTTCCATGTCGGTTGGCTCCGAGGCTAACACCCAGCCGCCTTCTTCCAGGGGCCGCGCTGACAACGTGTAGTAGTCAGCATTTTTTGAGCACTGACGCAGAGCATAAAGCCCCTCGGGAGCGGCGATCAGCAAGTTAATCGCCGTGTAGTTTTGAGTCGCATCGCCGTCATGGGCCGCCTGAGCCAGTAGCTGGCGGAGCGCCTCGGCGAGCTTCTTTGGCCTCTGTTCGCTTCCGATATGACCGACCTGGGCGGCGATCCAGCCTGCCAGCGCCACGGTATCGGAGTCGGAGTGCGCCTCGCGACGGCCAGCGACGTTCCCCTCTTGCTGTATCCAGCTCAAGAGGGGTCCTTTAAGAGTGCCATTATGAATGACAAGAAGACTATCACCGCTCTCGCCTTCTAGGGGATCCACCCGAACGGGATGGGCATTGTCGCTGGTGACGGCACCGCACGATGCCTTCCGGAGATGCCCTAAAAAGACACACGCGGTTTTGGAAGCCGTCTCCGAGGCGAAGACAAAGTAGGCCGAGCCACGGGCGGAACCCACTTGCCGCAGCAGAGAGATCTGCCCTGCGCGATCCAGCCAGCCCAGCCCCCAGGAATCCTCATGACCCGGTGGGTTTCCCGGCGGCACCTTCCCGGTCTCGGCCTGACGGCGCAGGGCATGAGGGGCTCCCACACAGTGATACCACGACGGAAGGCCCGCCGGAGGAAGCTCCGGAGGGCCTGTCACTATTCCTAAGAGACGACACACGAACTAGCTGCCCGTACTGGCGCTACCGCCACTGCCGCCGACTTTTTGCTCCAGTCGAGCCAGCTCGGCCTCGATCTCGTTAGTGGGTGCGGCGATGCTTTGTGTGATCGGAGCGGCGAGACCGAGACGCGCCTCCAGCGCTTCGAGCTCACTCTGAGCGACGACATCAGCCTCACTCACCTCAAGCTGGCGCAGACGGCTCTCGACATTGGTCTGCCCTAGCTCATTCATTGCCTTGGCTTCATTCAGCTTGGTATTGATCTTAGTTTTCGCATTGGCAAAGGCATTGTTGCTGTCTTCCCAGCTTCCCATGCCCTGGAGCTGCTTCTCCATCTCAGACTGAATCTGGGCTTGTTTCCACTTGGCTTTGAGTGCCAGCGCCTCAGCAGTCTTCTGACGGATCTGCTCCTCCTCACGCTTAATGGCAATCTTGACCTGCTCGGAGGTCTCGATCGCCTGCACAAGTGTCTCTTTGGCACTCACCAAGCTCTGCTCGTAGCCCTGCTTCTCTTTGAGGAGCTGTAGCGCGAGCTCACGGTCACCGCGTTTAAGGGCAAACTCAGCCTTCGCTTGTAAGTTGTCTACGGTTTTCTGAAGATCGTCCACTTGATTCTGGAGGTTGTTCTTCGCCGTGATGGCCATCACCGCACGCTCACGGTTGCGTGCGTGCATCTCCTGCATCTGACGCTTAGCGTCATCCAGCAAAATCCCTGGGTCTTCCAGTTTCTCAAGACCAGCTCCGAACCAGGACCTGATCACAGCAAGGAATCGCTTCCACATGGCTTTTAACTCTCTCCTAGCGCACTTGCTTACGGTGCGTATTCTGTACTGGTTATCCGACACCGGTAAGGCGCTTCCGGTTGCATGTGAAATTATACCAGACAGATATTTCTAAACTTCGGTACAAACGTATCCATGCCTTAGGTTTCCTTGCGCTCCACTTGTTCCCAGGCAACTTCAATCTTGCTCCAGCGCTCCTTAGAAAGATGCAGAGGCTCACCCGTAGACACTCCCAAAGTATGGATACGCTCTCGTATGGTCTGGAGTCCGCTCAGAGCACTACCACAGCCGGGACAGCGCCGAGCGTGATTTTCTGCATACCAGCGTGCCAGCCCCGTCAGGGAGCCGTCAGAGAGCGCTGAGAGAAGCGTCTTCATGTGTGGGCAGGGTCTCATGCTCATGCCAGCCCCCTTTCCTTCCCCCAGCTCTGTAACCGCTCCGCAAGCTGGAAACGCGCACGAGCCAGCCGGGAGCGCACTGTCCCCACAGGTACCCCCAAGCGCTCCGCAGCCTCCTGATAGCTGAGATCTTGTATATCCACAAGAATTACGGTCAGACGCAATGCATCCGGCAGGGACGCCAGCGCCCGATCCAGTGCCTCATCCAGTGTGCCCTCAAGCAGCATCACATCGGCTCCCTCAGCACGTGTCGCCTCCGGCCCAATCTCCCCCCCCGCAGTGACATCATCCACAGTCACTCCGGCGCACCATTTCTTCTCGCGCCGCCACTCATTGATAAAGTGATTGGTGAGAATACGTGCCAGCCAAGCGCAGGGATTCCCTCCCGCAATAAACTTGCCCGCACGAAAGGCCTCGTAGCCACGCACCAAGGCCTCCTGCACCAAATCCAGAACCCGGTCATCGTCACCGCGCACCAGCCGTCGTGCACAAGCAATCAAGCTCGTCTCACACCGGCGGGCCACATGGGCATAGTCTTCGCGAAGAGAAGAAGTCATAATATGAGCTAACAATTCACCACGACTAAAAAGTTCCCTGCTCAGGCTCACCCAACCGTAATTTCTCTTCGAGTTCACGGTGACAGTTAGCGCAGAGAAGATCACACTTCTGCGCCTCCTCAAGAACGACATTCCAGGCTTTCAGCAAGTTATCCTTGCCCAGATTGAATATCTTAGTCGCCGAGTCTCGGTGGTGAAACTCTAGCGCAGCAACACAGCGATTATAGCCACACAAAGCACACTTGCCTCCACACTGAGCAATGAGCAGGGCCTTTCGTGCGCGCCGTGCTTTCTCCTGCCAGCGTCGGTATTTTTCATTATTTACGGTGCGGGGCCGTGCAAGCACTTCTGCAAGCCTGCGGTTGTTCCTGCCTTGAAACGGTGAGCAATCCAGACAACGTCTGCGATTCTTTAGTTGGCGTTCAATCCCAGAGATGACAATCTT
Organism: Armatimonas sp.; assembly: GCF_043760365.1. Classification (GTDB taxonomy): domain Bacteria; phylum Armatimonadota; class Armatimonadia; order Armatimonadales; family Armatimonadaceae; genus Armatimonas. Next base: position 3,177 of record NZ_JAYUPA010000812.1, on the reverse strand, counting down.
AAAGGGTACGGTTTTCCCGCAACGGCAAACATTTGTTTCCATTGATCTATGCTACCCCAAAAACAAAAAACTTCTCCAAAGTTTGGAGAAGTTTTTTTAATGCAGTGCCGCCTACCGGACTTGAACCAGTGACACTCGGATTTTCAGTCCGATGCTCTACCAACTGAGCTAAGGCGGCATGCGCATCACCTTCTAAAAGGCAACGTGCGAGGGGAAGTCTATCATAGCTCGGTCTGCTTTGCAAGCGAGTTTTTCTCTTTATAGCCCCAGCGAACCCATGCGGCGAAAGCCACAATTCCGGCAACACAGCCCACGACTCCGAGCGGTTCGATCGGGGGAGTGTCCCAGAGGAGCTTGATATTTAGCCCCACGATTTAAGAGTGCAGACCACCTGCCCCGCAAGTTTCAACAGAGCGGATTGACGTGCTCCCCCATGCGTTTTTTATCGGAGGTAAAGGCGAGTAAAGGGAAGATCAGCAGGCGCACGGCGTCTTTCCCGCCACTTGCCGCGATAAGCACCATTGCAGGGACAATTGCCAGCGCCTGCATGATCAGCCGTCGTAGCCACGGAGCGAAGCGCAGAGGAAGTTTGAGCTCCAGGTAAGCATCACCAAAGCGCAAGAGGGTTTCTGGCAGAGCGTCTCCTGGGCATAAGCATAACTGGAGACGGGCAAGATTGCAATTGTTGCGATTATCCCGAGAAGATTTCCGTTTAAAAAGCTTATTTTCATTTCTTGATTAGGTCGTTGGGTGATTGAGAAATACTGCCAAGCGCTCCTCGAACTCCTCAGAGATCACATGCTCCAGACGCTCGCCCAGTTTGGTGAGGCGGGCGAGGTCGTTCCCTAAAGCGTGTGAATCGCCTTGAGCATGTCGCCTGTCGCTTTACCGAGATATTTTTCTTTTTAAAAATTAACTATGGTTAAATTAACTGAGGGGAATACTACCACTACCTAAAGCACTTCGCCATAATCTTCGGTACAATTAGTTGCAATGTCTCAGCCTTCTACAACCAACTCCATTATGGTGGTCGAGGACGACCCCAATATTCTGCGTCAGATCGAGTTTAATCTCCGGAGCCACGGGTACACGGTCGTGACGGCGATCTCGGGGGTGGACGCCTTGCGCCAGATGCTCCTGCAACGACCGAGCCTCTTGATTACCGATATCATGATGCCCGAGATGGACGGCTATGAGCTCGTGGCCGCGCTGCGACGCGATCAGCTCCTAGGCGACTTGCCCGTGATCATGCTGACAGCGCGCACCAGCGAGGACGATATGGTGCAGGGCTACACCAGCGGCACCGATCTCTACCTGACCAAACCCTTCGACCCAGCGGAGCTCATCGCTTTTGTCGAGCGTATTCTTCCTGCCTGATCACCCTAGGAACATCTGATCACCCCTATGAACAAGCGTATTCTTGCTGTAGACGACGACGAAAGTATCCGCCGCATCCTCCAGGTAAACCTTGAGCGTGGGGGCTACACGGTAGAGACAGCGCAGAGTGGCGCCAGCGCACTGCCTCTGCTCCTTAAAAACCACTACGACCTCCTAATATCTGATGTCATGATGCCGGAGATGGATGGCCTTGAGCTTCTGGAGCATGTCCGCCAGAGCCCGGAGCTCCGCAAGCTGCCCGTGATCCTGCTCACGGCGCAGTCCAGCGAGCGCGACATCACGCGCGCCTACGTGAAGGGCACGGATCTGTATCTAACAAAGCCCTTCGATCCCAATGAGCTGCGCATCTGGGTGGGCCGAATGCTCTCGGAGACGCGGGAAGACTAGCACGGTGTTGCTTGAGCGCCTCAAAGCCAGTGCGTCCGTCGTGCCTCAGGGTCTGACCCTTACGCGCACCTGGCGGGGCGGCCTCTGCCACGCGACTCTCCGTAATCCCACCACAGCGCCTATCACCGTGCCCGAAGTGGTTCTCTTTGACTTTACCCACGGCCTGCCGGGCAGTACACTGCTCTACGCCGAGGCGTTTCAGATGCTCAGCCAGCTTGCGGGCACTCTGGAGACGCCCACCGATGTGGGCCTCTACCCAGATCGCACGCACTACAAGATCCCCGAGCCCGACGGCCTGCGTACGGGCTACGGGATGCTCCTGCTCGCCCCACAAAACCAGGAGCGCGTGCTCCTCGCCTTCACGTCGTGCACGAAGTTTATCGGGCGTTTTAGCTTCGATGCCACGCGCTTGCGTGTCTCGCTCGACACGGAAAATAAAACACTCGCGCCCGGCGAGCACTGGGAGCTAGAGGAGTTTCTCGCCATTTCGGGCAGCGACCGCGAGGCGCTTTTAGACAAGCTCACGCACTCCATCGCCAAGCACCACCCACAGCGCACGCACACGCCCATCCCGACCGGCTGGTGCTCGTGGTACTGTTTTGGCCCCGAGGTCACAGATAAGAACATCTACGACAACTTGGAGTGGGCCGCAAAGAGCCTCCCCCGACTGCGCTACATTCAAATAGACGATGGCTACCAACCCCACATGGGCGACTGGCTCGACACGGGCAAGGCGTTTGGCGGCTCCGTCCAGACCGTGCTCAAAGCCATCGCGCAAAAGGGCTTCGAGCCCGCCCTCTGGGTCGCGCCCTTTATCGCCGAGCGCGAGTCCAGGCTCTTCACCCAGCACCCGGACTGGTTTATCAAAGACGAAATCGGCGCACCGCTGCCGTCCAATAAGATCGGCTTTGGTGGCTGGCGCAGGGGGCCGTGGTACTGCCTCGATGGCACAAACCCCGCCGTCCAGCAGCACCTGGAAAATCTCTTTCGCACCCTCAATCGCGAGTGGGGCGTGACGTACTTTAAATTAGACGCGAACTACTGGGGCGCACTGCACGGCGGACACCACTTCGATAAAAACGCCACACGCATCGAGGCGTATCGGCGCGGCATGGAGGCGATTCTCCGGGGCGCGGGCAAGGGCAGTGTGGTGCTGGGCTGCAACCACCCGATCTGGCCCTCTCTCGGTCTCCTTCACGGCTCGCGCTCGTCCAATGATATTGACCGCTCCTGGGACTCGTTCGCCAAGACGGGCCGCGAGAATCTTTATCGGGGCTGGCAAAACGGGCGCTTCTGGTGGAACGACCCAGACTGCCTTCTCCTCACCGGCGACCTCCCCGACAATGAGTTCGTCTTCCACGCCACCCTGCTCTATGCCACCGGCGGGATGCT
>NZ_JAYUPA010000811.1:0-3255 GCF_043760365.1 Armatimonas sp. | reverse complement strand
CGATTTTATCGTAGCCGGTGCCGCGCTCGGGCTGAGCGGCGACATCAATAAAGGCGTAGACTCGCCCATCGCCCGCTTTCTCCCAGTCAATGCGCGTTCGGTACGAGCGAATCACGCCCGCGCCCTCCGCCGCAGCGATCGCCGCAGCAACCTCGGCCTCGCTCTTGCCCGTCATGGCTGCAATTTGCGCCGCACTCAGGCGGGAATCGCGCTCCAGAATCCGCAAAACATCCAGGTCCATTATTTTCCTCAACCATAAAAAAACCGGCTCACTTGCGTAAGCCGGTTCGTCTTTAAATTAGAAGTTTCTCGTGAAAGCGCCTCAAGCAAGACCCGGCATTACGGAGCGGCCACAGCAGCCGGAGCCGCCGCAGCCACGCTAGCCAACACCAGAGCCAGGGTGATGCACTTCACTGCCAGAAAGTGTACCATAGAGCTGTCATGTTCACCATTAGCACCGACAAAGCGTTACTTGATTTTGCAACGATCCATGCCTACCTCGCTCAGGAATCGTACTGGGCCCAGGGAATTCCTGAGGAAACGGTGCGCCGTGCCATCGAGAACTCCGTCTGCTTTGGAGCCTATGTGGAAGAAACACACCAGCAGGTCGGATTCGCCCGGCTCATCACAGACCACGCCACGTTTGCCTATGTCTGCGATGTGTTTATCGTCCCCGCGTTTCAAGGCCAGAGCCTAGGCAAGCAGCTCATGGCGGCGATTGAGACCTATCTCTTGCCCTGGGGCTGCCGCCGCTGGGGATTAGTGACAAAAGATGCCCACGGCCTCTACGAGCAGTTTGGCTTCGAAGTGGAAAACAACGGGCGCTGGATGACCCGCAAGTTCCCCGATGTGTATCGTTCTGATGGCTCGCCCCCATGAACGGGGGCGTCTTATTGTCCTCGTTCCTCGGACACAAAGGCCACTTCGGGCCATGAGAACTTCCTATGGGCGGCACGCCCTTCGTGTCGCGAAGCGACAATAAGACGCCCCCCTCCAACGGGGGCGAGCCAACGGAGCGGTACAGGGGACGAAACTCAGTAGCCCAGCTCCGGGTTGACAGTATTCTTCAGCGGCTCACCCGCCTGCATCCGGCGCACTTGCTCGGCCACTAAAGCCGCGAGGCGCTCGGCGACGGTGTCGGTCTGGCCGCCGGTGTGCGGAGTGATGAGCACATTGTCTAGCTCCCACCATGGCGAATTGGGAGGAAGTGGCTCGTCCTCGAAGACATCCAGCCCCGCGCCCGCCAGCCATTTATTTTTGAGCGCCTTCCAGACATATTTTTCATCCAGCAAGCCGCCGCGCCCGATGTTAAACAGATAGGTTCCCCTCTGGACGATCTCAATCTCGTCCTCACCAAAGAACCAGCGCGTGGAGGGCGTGAGCGGGAGTGCGAGCACGATCATATTGCTACGGAGAACCAGCTCGTGGTACTGCAAGTGTGGCAAGACCACATCAAAGCCCTCGCTGGGAAGCTCCGGGTTGCGGCGCAGACCAATTGTGTTCATCCCAAAGGCCTTGCAGCGGGTCGCGATTCCCTGCCCAATCTGCCCCGCCCCCACAATCCCGACGGTCTTGCCTTCAAGCTGAAACAGTGGCGGGGAGATGCCCCAGTGTTTTTCTTCCTGCGCTAAAACACTTGCGGGAATCTGCCGCGCGACGGCCAGCATCATGGCCAGCACATGCTCCGCGCAGGCGCTTGCGTGCACATCTGAGCCCGTCACCACTTGCACGCCGCCTGTAAATAACTCCGGGTAGAGCTTGCCATCCACGCCCGCACTCGTGATCTGCACCACTTTGAGCTTCGGCAGCAGCCCCAGAAGCTCCGGCTCCAGCTTCGCCGTCACCACCAGCTCGGATTCGGCCAGTGCTTTCTCGTCGGGAGCCTTCGAGTCGCTGAAGTGCAGAATAACGGATTCGCCAAGTGCCTCGGTGAGCGCCTCGCGGAGCTTCGTGCTGGTAGAAAGACAGAGAACGTGCATGGCTTGATTGTACCCGCGCACCGCCGATTGAAAGAGGCACAGGATTTCGGGGAGGTATCGGTGAACTTTGCCTTACTCTATGATTCTGATTGACCCACGTGACGCGCTGATTGAAGCGCTTCTTGCCGCTGCCGAGCAAGGCACTCTTGCTGATCTCCCAACGGCTCAGTACGTTGATGCGCTGAAAGAAAAGTGGGATGAGGGGACGTTAAGTGGCTATAGCTTCTGGTGCACTCTGGTACTTCTCGCCCGCCACCGCTCCGCCTTTCCCGACGACACACAAGCCCTCCTCATCCAGCTAGCTCAGGCGCTTTGCCAGCACGCTCGCCCGGTTCGCGCCGCACGCCATTTCTATTATGTCAGCGGCTATCTTGAAGCGCTTGTCGTACTGCGTTTGTTGGCACAAGAGGATATTGAGCAAGACTTCGAGGACGCTGCCCACGAGTGGATCTTCTTTGAGTGGGGCTGTGGGGCGCACCTGAGCAATACCCGTGAGCTTCTGCACTCACTCGGTCTGCTCCTTACCCTCGATACACAGCCTCCCCGCCGAACAGAAACGCTCTTCCGGCGGCTGGTGAAGCTGGAGGAAGACCTCGCCAATCCTGTTCTTAAGACACTCCGGCAGAGCCTCAGTGAGGCCGAGGGCGTACTTTGGAGCCTGCTTGCACGCCTTGGTTTACAGAATCACCTACTCCCGCAAACCTCTTCGCCCGACACGCTGACGATTCCTTGCTTCGGCGGGGCTGTCTTTCGGCAACACCGTAGCTCACATGGAACGCTGGCGACGCTCTCACGCTACCCCTTTGCTCCCTCGACACCGCAGAACTTGCTCTGCCTAGACACTGTCATCTGTCAAACAAACACCGAGAATCGTGGCTGTTTTAGCGAGGGCGAGGTGCTGAAGAGCGTCACGCTCCAGCGGGGGGCAGAAGCGCTGGCACTTCGCTTCTATGACCATCGGCCCTCGACAGCTCAGGATGTCCAAGATGTCCAAGACGGCTGGGAACAATTCGAAGAGGGGGGAATTGGGATCTCTCCCCGGTGCCTGTCGGGCCATGAGCCCATCCAAGAGAGGCGAGGGAGCCACTGGGTTCTCACTGCCCGATTGGAAGCTCCCTGCCTTTTCGTCGTACTCTGGGCGATCTCCTTGGAGGGGGAGATAGAGGGGGTTCCGCTTGTCACTCCCGCCCACGTGGTGCCGTCGGTGCCGCGCCGAAAGGGCGAGGAGGCGTGGGATATTGACTGGGAACTGCCGGGCGGGCTCTGGAAGGTGCGC
>NZ_JAYUPA010000810.1:0-9299 GCF_043760365.1 Armatimonas sp. | reverse complement strand
TTGTTGTCGCGTGCAAGCCGCGTGACTCTTTGCGGTGCTGGGCGGATCGAATGATGAGCTGCGCCGTGAGCGCCAGATTGCGAAGCTCTAGCAGATCTTCCGTGGGGCGGCAAGTGGCGTAGAGCCGCTCCACTTCATCCATGATCACCATCAGCGCTGTCTCGGCTTGCTTCAGACGCTCATCGCTACGGACAATCCCGACGAACTTCGTCATGGCGGTCTGGATGCGCTGCTTGAGCGCCTCGGTGTCGGCGACGCGGACGCGGCCTCGGTAGGGGCGAAACGGGGGGACATGCTCCAGCAGCGGCGGAGTCTCATCCGTGTTGGTCAGAAAGAGCTGGGCGGCGCGGTGAGAGAAAACGAGGCCCTCCAGCAGCGAGTTGGACGCCAGGCGATTTGCGCCGTGGACGCCCGTGCAGGTGACTTCCCCGCTGGCAAAGAGGCGCGGCAGGCTGGTGCGCCCATGGAGGTCCGTAATCACGCCGCCACACATGTAGTGCGCAGCAGGTACCACGGGAATCGGCTCATGGGCCATGTCAATTCCGTAGCTCAGGCATCGTGCATAGATGTTAGGAAACCTATGCTGAATCTCTAGGGAGTCTATGTGTGTGATGTCTAAAAACATACACGGCTCGTTTTGCTTTTTGCACTCCGCATCAATGGCACGTGCGACAATATCCCGTGGCGCCAGGTTACCGCGCTCGTCGTAGTCTAGCATAAAGGCGCGCCCGGACTTATCGCGTAGGATTCCGCCCTCGCCACGAACGGCCTCCGAGATCAAAAAACTACGTGCTGCGGGATGGAAGAGTGTTGTGGGATGAAACTGGATAAACTCCATGTTGGCCACTTTCGCGCCCGCACGAAATGCCATCGCCACCCCATCGCCTGTAGCAATTGCCGGGTTCGTGGTGTGGGTATAGACAGCCCCGCAACCACCCGTCGCCAGAAACACGGCCCGCCTCGCCAGAAATGTCGCGATCTCGCCATCGAGTGTGTCCAGGACATACACTCCGCAGATCCGCTCGTCGTCGTCCTTGGATTTTGCTAGATCAATGGCAAGATGGTGCTCGTAGACCACAATGGAGGGGTGGGAGTGAATACTTTCAACCAGCGCCCGCTCGATCTCTCGGCCCGTCAGATCGTTGTTAAAGAGAATCCGTCGCCGGGAGTGACCGCCCTCTTGCGTGAGCGCGAAGCCGCCGTCGTTTTCTTTATTGAAATTTGTCCCCAGCGCGATGAGCTCTCGAATCCGCTCAGGTCCCTCGGTCACCAGCGCCTGAACCGCATCCTCGTGGCACAGACCCGCGCCCGCGATAAGCGTATCCTGGATGTGCAGATCAAAAGAATCATCGGGAGCCATTACTCCGGCGATCCCTCCCTGGGCCCAGTTGGTGTTGGAGTCTGAGCGGTCTTTCTTGGTGACCAGGGCTACGGTGCCCACCGCCGCTACTTTGAGTGCAAACGTCAGCCCCGCAATCCCCGAACCCATCACCACAAAGTCGAAAAGCACGGCTTCCGGCCCCTGAATTTCAGTCATCGTGCTCGTATTTTACCCGCTGAGGCCAGCGGAAGCGCTTCAAAAAGCGCGTTAAAAGTGCGTCTTGTCGTATTTGTTCTAATACCTGATGTCGGGCGATGGGGAAGGCGCGCTGTGCGCGCTGCTGGGGGAGAACATGCGCGGGGCGGCTGGGGTAGCTTGTAGGAATAAGACGAGTGGCGTTTAGCTCAGGCAGACCAGTGACAATCGTCGGGGAAGTGGTCAGGGGCGCGGCCAGTGGCCAGGACTGGATCACGGGAAAGCCACGTGGCTGGGGGGCGCTGCAAAACGCTCGGTAGTCGTCTTCGTAGAGTGCGAAACTCTCGTCTAGCAGAGAGAGGCTAATCCCCTGATCTGGAAAGGTTCGTAGTACCACCAGCCCAACGACAATCTGGACAGCGCGCTGTGGTTTGACGGGGAAGAATTCCTCGGTCGCGATGGTGCGTGTCTGGTAGAGAGTAGCGATGCGACAGGTTTCCCCCGACTCACTTCGGTACGTGAGATAGCAGGAGTGAGCGGTGTCGTCGTCGCCGTCTAGTGGCAGAGAAGCCAGAACTTGGCTACAGCCCTGATCACTCAGAAAATCCGGTGCGATAAGTGTCCGGTAGTCCACCCGGCCTAGCTCATGGTTTGCTACTAGAAAGGGCCAGGCAGGGATAATAGTCGCCTGAGGGGGAAGGGTTGTCTTGGAGGTCACTGCCACGCTACCTTAGAGCTTACCCCGTTTTAGGACAGAGTGGGGCTCTTCTTTTTCAAACGAGTCGCGCAGGGCACTACAGAACTGCACGAGATACCGAAACGCACTCTCCGTATCGGTGACATTCTGGTAGCGCTCCCGTAGCGTGCGTACAGTATCGGTGCGGCGCTGCTCCTCGGTGCGGGCTAGCCACTGGCCCAGCTCACGTAAGACGGGAACGCGGACTGCCCCCAGACGCTGCGCAAAAGTGACATGAGGTGTCTCAATATGCGCTAGTTTGTGGGTAATTGTCTCTTTATCCTTGTCTAGTAGAGCGAGTCTTTGGGTGAGCACATCCGGGATGCAGCAAGCAATGGGAATCTCGACATTGTAGGGAATGGGGGAGATTTTACTCTCCGGGGTGTGGCGCTTGCGTGTGTGGATCAAGATGCGGCGGTTCCCGTCGCCATCGTCCACCGTCTCTGATTCCATCTTCGCAAAGCCCTCGCCCAGAGCACTCACGGGGATCAAGCGCACGGTCGCATTGGGGGAGAGCAGCGAGAGGAGTGCCTGAACTGCTGGAATTTCATTGAGGAAGCTGCGGAAGTGCTCCAGGGTAAGGTGCGGGGCAAGCTGACTGATGGCATCCCACTTGCTGATCACAAAATGAATGGAGAGAGGCCTGTGCGCGGACTTGCGAAGTGTCGAGGCCGTTCGCACCAGAATCGGAGCGAGCTCCTGCCCAATCCACTCCCGCGCCTCTTCATCTGCACTCATCGCTAGGAGTAAACGAACTCCATCGAGGAGGCCGAGCAAGACATCTGCTTCCGCGACGGCTTGCTCAAAGTCTTCGTCGTGGAGGCTCTCGCCGCTCAGCAAACCCCCTGCATAGTCTAGGTACTCGAAGTTGCAGGCTTTGTAGGCTTGCTGATCTATCTGAACATGACAGGCGAAACGGTAGTTGGCTTTGCTGCCGAGTGCCGTGCCAGGAGGAAAGTCACTCTGAGAGATCAGATGGGTGTAGATCCGATCCAGCTTGTTGCGCGAGGCAGTGTCGGGGTAGCTGTCGGCTGTCACGGGCTCCAGGTGGAATCCCGGATCCAGAGGCCACTGGAGCTTTTGCCACATTGCGGACAAAAAAAGCGTTTTGCCGGACTGGGTCGGCCCCAGCATGATCACACGAATAGGTTCCATAGTTCTTCAGGAGCTCTCTATGGCAAGAAGTGCGCCGAAAGTAGATTGCGTTAGGGAGAGCTACGGCAGAACACGGCGCGCTCCGGTGCAGGGCCGGTGCCAGATAGTCGCGTACTTGACCGCCCCCCCCGCCTCTTTTGTGCCCAGTGCCTCGGCGGAGCGGCCATTGCCCACATAGATCGAGACATGCCCCTCGTAGCAGAGTAGGTCACCCCAGTGTAGCTCGTCCGTGGCGGGCTTGCCGACAATGGCCTGCTCTTTGGAGGTGCGTGGCAGCGTGATCTTCGCCGTTTTGAAAACCTGACAGACGAGCCCAGAGCAGTCTATGCCTTGCTTCGTATCGCCTCCCCAAACATAGGGTGTCCCAATCCAGCCCTCTATGGTTTTCTTGAGCCCTGCATGCTTTGCGCCCGGCTCCGCCGTCTCGGGTCCTAGGGGGGCACGGACGAAGCCTTTCCAGACATGGCGCTCAGGCAGAACGCGCAGACTCTGCCCGGAGCTCGTGGTAACACTGACACCTTCATCGTCAGATTTGAGCGCTGTGATCTCGCCCTTCGCTCCGGCATAGGGCAGAAAAACTTCAATTTTCTTGGTCACCAGATCGCCATGGAAGAGTAGCTCTTTGGTCGCCCACCACGCATGCGGGCCACTCACAGCCGCTGGGCCATTTCCTCCAGGCATATCGGTTTTATAAAGTGTGGTAAAACGTCCGATCTCTTCCTCACCGCGCCGTATCACCACGGCCTCGGCAGTGCGCTCCGCAAGCATCGCAGGCTCGGGAGTCGCGATAGCGGGGGGCTCTGGTGTCGGCTCCAGAGTTGCTTGTGGGAGTGGGGTAGCCATGGGTACGGGTGTGGGTGTCGCGGCAGGTGCGGGAACTGTTATGGGAGCTGTTTGCTCCGGGAGCAAGTGGATCATCGTGAAGAACTTACGTGTCGTCTCCTGCCGCTCAAGTGTCTGTGACTGCATCGAGCGCGTAAAGAGAAACTCACGGAGTGCAGGTAAAAAGTACAAAAGAGCAATGAGTGCCAGACATCCCAGACAACCAATCGCCTTCAGGCGTACCCAGAATTTTTTCATACGTATTAGGACGTAGATTCTAGGTATTTCGTTGCCGCCCTGTCCACCATGATTAGCGTACGGGGTCACAGAGAAGGATCACACGGCACTTTTCTAGGAAGCCATCACGCTTGTTCGCCTCCAGAATACGACGACCATCTTCGTTGGAGAGCATGATATCTATCTTATACGGATCTTTTGCCCGAATGGCTCTGACAATAAGTGGTTTTTCTCCGGTTCGCTTGCCGACGAGCGCCTCTTCCACAGTGCGTGGATAGCCCACAATCCCAACCTCGATGGCGTAATCAATATCTACATGCAGTGTCCCATAGATCTCTCGGCCACTCACATCGTAGAGCTTAGGGCTCATTACCGCTTGAATCTCCAGCCCTCGACAGTCCACTATCACTGAAGTGAAGGGGCCTTCCTTAGTGGGCGGAGTTACTTGCAGGGCGATGTTCTTGGGTATCGGTTTTGGCTCCTTGAACCCACCCGACACTGCGGGCACTGGCACTGCTGCGGGCACGGGCACCGGTATAGGAAGGCCAAGAAGAACCTCTGCCAGAACTGCCGTGGCGACCGATCGTTTCCCGTACAGCGGAATTTCCACCGTCACGGATGCGATACCGTCTTTGCCGAGAGTCTCGGAGACGATCTGTGCATTTTGCAGAAGGGCTGTTATTTTGGTCTCGATCGTATCGCTTTCCGTGACATAGTTTTTGACCTTTGTGGTGGCCGTCACCTGAATCGAGCTCACGGCCATCGCGAGGTTACGGAGCGCGTCGGTCTTAGCGGCACCCAACGCCATAAGCCGTGCTTGTGCCGGGTTCTGCGAGCCGGTTGGAGGGGCACCATAGCCGGTGGCTTTCACGACTCCCGTGGCGTAGTTGATGCGGCCTTTTCCCTGCGCAACCGTATCCACGTAGGGATCACCGTCGCCCTGAGCAGATACCGTCCGTGTTGGGAGTGAGAGCAGCGTGAGTGTGAGTGCGGCAAAAAGCAGGTTGCGACGTGTCATCTGAAAGTCTCCTGATTTACTGAGACGGTGGGGAAGCGGGATTCGTGACAGGAGTTTTTGCGGTTAGCAGCAACTTGCCCAGCTCAGGATAGTCACGCATTTTCCAGATGAGGCCGTCCACAAAGTAGTGAAAGATCACCACCATTGTGAAGGGAATAAATGCCCACATCGCCCAGCCGTCGGGCTGGAGCAGCCCCTTGATCTCGATAATTCCCACAATGACACCGTAGGCCAGCGCCGTGAGGCCCCACTTGAGCGCAACGTGACGAATGCCAGGAAAACGGCGTTTCTCGTAGTGCGCCATCCAGGCGTGGTACTGCACATCATGAAACGCGGTCTCCAGTGCCTCGGCCACTAGGAACGGCGTGGCGGTAGCGAAAAAAACAAAATAGTGTGTTCCGAGGGCCGAGAGCATCAGGAGAATCTTAGGCAGGTTCACGCGCTCGCCCAGCATCGCGCGGCCCACCTGGCGAAAACCAAAGAGGGTTAGCAGAACCAGAAACACCACCCAGAGTCCCTCGCCCCACTCGCCCGGCAGATTGGGGACGCTCACTTTGACGCTTCCATAGACGACAAGAGGCCCACGGACATCGCCGTAGTCGTTGAAGAAGCAGGCGAACATTCCCGTGAAGTAGGTAAGGCCGTCAAGCCAGTTATCCAGAGGTGCTCTGTCGTCGTTGAGGGCTTTATAGATCTTGATGAAACCGTAGTGCTGGCGCATAATATGCCAAGTTCCATAGACCGCCGCCCCTACAATGAAGTAGGCTTCCAGCTTGAGCGCCACCCCGATAAAACCGACGGTAATAAAGCCCGCTAGCCCCCAGGTGTAGAGGCCCCGGCGCTTGGTGAACTCCTCTTTGTCGGCGTGGGTACGGGCAAATGTCTGGAAGATATGGGGATGATCGAAGAGCGCCGTAAAGAAAAAATAGGTGATCAAAATACTGTCGCCATGGAGCAGAAACCCGAGGTGATGTGCCGCTCGGTAGAGCCCATAAAAGGCGAAGGTTAAGACACAGGAGCCGATAAAAAATGCCAGATCGTAGCGCGCTGAGACGATCCAGCGGGGCTTCAACGGCCACGCTCCAGTCGGCGAATGTCAAAGCGGCCCTGGCCGAGCGCGGCGCAGAGCACAGCGACGGCGCGGTCAGCCCCATCGGGCATGCCACAGGTGAAGCAATCCGCCGCGATGTAGCCGTGCTCTGGGTAGGTGTGCAGAGCGAGATGCGACTCCGCGAGTGGCAGAAACGCCGTGAGCCCGCCACCTGGGAAGAGATGCATACTAGGCTCTGATAGTGGGGTCATCCCTGCTGCCTGCGCTGCATCGGTGAGCGCCTGTGCCAGCCGTGCGGCATCCGTGAGACGCTCGGGCAAGATCTCATAGCCGTCCAGAATAATATGGATCCCAATGGGCTGATTCTCTACTCCCACCGCTTGGCTCCGCGCTCGTAGTGGCGCACAACTTGCGGGCGATCCAGGGTGGACGGCCCCACAATCGTGGGATTTGACTCCGCATCAAAGACCGTTAGTACACTCAGTATTTCTGGCGTGAGATACTTCAAAGCGAGACCCGTGAGTTTTGTGTCCGTGAGTTTGGGGGCTTTGGTGCTATCTTTGGCAAGAACAAATCCCCAGTCGCCGAAGCTGGGGACATAGACATGATAGGGCGTTGTCGCAAACCCAGCGGCTGCGACTGTGCGCTCAATGCACCAGTAGGCATCACGCGAGAAGAGGGGGGACGTGGCCTGCGTGACGAACATTCCGCCGGGAGCGAGCCGCCGCCGAATCATACGATAGAACTCACGCGAGTAGAGCTTGGCAAGCGCCTCACTATTAGGATCGGGTAAGTCCGCGATGATCACGGAGTGTAGTGCCCCCGATTTATTCAGGTAGGTGAAAGCATCTTCATGGATAAGTGTGACGCGCGGATCATCCAGGGCTCCAGCATTTTGCGCCTTCAGGCTCGGGTAGCTACGGGCGATCTTTGTCATGGCGGGATCTATATCTACCAGTACTATTTTTTTTACCATCGGCCACTTGAGTACCTCGCGTACGCCCAGGCCATCGCCGCCGCCCAGAATAAGTACGGACTCCGGGTTTATTGTCAGGCTCATCGCTGGATGCACAAGAGACTCGTGATAGCGGTGCTCATCGAGCGACGAAAACTGTAAATTCCCATCTAAGTAGAGTCGAAGATCCTCGCGAAAGCGCGTCACCACGATTTTTTGATAGGGGGTTTGCCGCGCAAAGAGAATCTCATCGTCGTAGAGTCGCTTCTCAAAGAATCGTCCTGCCTGATCCGCGACGATGAGTCCGAAGCCCAGAAATGCGGCGAGAAGTGCGCAGAGTAGCAGGGGAAGGCGACTGTTCTTGAGTCGCGACGAAAAGATGCGCAAGTTCCAGACTGCGATTCCCAGATTGAGCAGCCCGACGACAAATGCCGTGCGTGTCATTCCCAGTGCGGGCAGAAAGACCAGGGGGAAGGCCACGGAGCCGAGTAGGGAGCCAATGTAGTCAAACGAGAGCGCCTGGGCGATGGTCTCTTTAAGCGCTCCGTACCGTGCTAGTAAGCGCGTCAGTAAGGGGAGCTCAATGCCCACCAGCGCACCCAGCAGGCCGATGAGTAAAAAAAGCACGCCGTAGTAAACGCCCCCTAGATAGGCATAGGCCCCAAAGAGCGCCCACGCGGAGCAGCCTCCGACCGCAGCCAGTAGGATCTCCACCGTGAGAAACCAGCGCAGTAAATGGGTTGTGACAAACTGAGAGACATACGAGCCAATCCCCATTGCGCCAATAAAGACGCCAATACACAGCGAGAACTGGGTCACCGAGGAACCAATGAGATAGGAGGAGATGGTTGCCAGGAGTAGCTCGTAGATCAGACCACAAGCCGCCACCAGAAAGACGCTGGTCAGAAGGGTCAGCGCCTCACGGCGGTCTTGCTCACTCATTTTAGTGGTTTTACAGCGAATCGTCCGAGAAAGCCGCCTTTAGGCGGCGGATGAATCGGCATCCGCATTGAAAAGATAATTGTAACATACTTGACATAATCCTTGCTGTACGTGGTATGGTGCACCAGGGGAACCGCATTTGGCATGAGTTACCCGTTTTGTCTAAAAATAGAGTTATCTCTATAATATGCATATATCCTCTTTTGTAGATGGGAACGGTGATTTTGGCCAGCCTCGCAAAATTGGTAAAACTCCCCAAAACTGGAAAATCGGGGTCTCGCGAATCCAAATGCGGTTCCCCTGCAGAATGTGCCGGGCGACAATTGATCAAGGTAAATCCTGCGTACACGAGTCAAGACTGCAACCAATGCAAGCACCGGCAGAAAATGTCTCTCTGTGAGAGAGTCTATAACTGCCCGTGCTGCGGACTGTCTTGTCACCGTGACTTAAATGCTTCTCTCAACATTCTTAAAATCGCTGTAGGACAATACAGCGTTGAGGCTTGACCTCATAGAAGCCCCCGTCTTTAGGCGGGGGAGTTGTCACGAGTGTATTGTGAGTGCGACAATCAGCGAGATACCCAGCACCACTGACCCGGCCAGAATGGCTGCTGCTATGTTTTTGTTTTCAAATATCTCTTTTTCGATGTCCGCTTTGATGGCTAGATCGAAGACCTTGAAGCCAATGGTCGCAAGAACGATTCCGATGATCCCAAAAACAAGCGTGGAGACAATGCCTTCCATCAGGCTCTGACGAGAGCGGCCAGCCGTTTCTTGCGCGAGTGCTGGGAGCGTCGCGGCTCCGAGAAGTAAAAGCGTTGCGAGAGTATTTTTCATGATGCTATTTTCCAAAGTGGCTACCGCCACC
>NZ_JAYUPA010000809.1:0-9301 GCF_043760365.1 Armatimonas sp. | reverse complement strand
TTCCCCCCGTTGCTACTTTCCCACACCATGATAATACTCACCTTCTGGCTAAACACTCCGCTCCAACAAAGTAAAGCGGAAAACAAATTTCAGCAAATCTTCGTTCGCTTCCAAGAGTTTATCCGTTCTATTTTTGTTTGTCAAGCAGGTGTTTGCTCCCGGTCTTTTGTCCTGATCTCTTGCTTCTCTAATGCCCGAAGTTGGTCAGTGGTTCCCCGGTTGTGATAGAACTAACACCAGTGAGATTGCTGGGAGTTGACCTGGGAACAAAGCGCATCGGGATTGCTGTGGCCGATGCGTTAGGCTTTGGGGCGTACCCCTGCGTAACTCTCGTGCGGGCACGCTCTCGCGCAGAGGATATCGCGGCGATTCTTGGCTGGGCGGAGCGTGAGGCGGTGGATGCTATTGTGGTGGGGCTACCGCTGAGCTTTCAAGGCACTAAGAACGACTGGACACTCCACTGCGAAAAATTTTCTGCCACTCTTGCACAAGCAACCCCACTGCCGATAATCCTCCAGGACGAGTTTCTCTCGTCGCAAGAGGCGCAGGCTGATCTGATCGCTGCCGGAGTCTCACGCAAACGGCGCGAGGCGGTGATTGATCAGGCCGCAGCGGTACAAATCCTAGAAAGTTACTTGAGAAGCCGGTGAACAGACAAATACGGGCTACTGGGGCTCTACTTATACTTATTATGCCTATATCCACACTTATGCTCGTGGGCTGTGGCAGTGATGGGCGTCCCGTGGTCGTCGGGCCAGGTGCTGGTGTGGTTGAGGTGCGTGTGCCCGAGGGCGCGAGCATCTCTCGGGTCGGGCACCTGCTGGAAGAGAAGAAGATTATTCGCTCCGCGGGCTACTTCAAGAAAGTGGCGACAGGGACAATCCTGCCGGGAATCTATGCCTTCTCACCCTCCGACACTCCCGAGGCAATCTACCAAAAGCTCAATCGTGGCGAGGTTTCCTCGACCCGCGTGACGATCCCCGAGGGCTTTACGATCAAGAAGATCGCAGCGCGGCTAAAAGAAAAAGGCGTGCTGGCGGACGAGAGCGAGTTCTTGCAGCTCACGGAAGGGCTCGAAGGCAAGCTCTTCCCCGATACCTACGCCTTTGCCAAAAATGTCACCGCTAAGGAAATTGTCAGCCAGCTCGGCGGACAATTTCAGAAGCAGACCAAGGCACTGACGCTAACCCGGGAGGCGCTGATTGTTGCCTCACTGATCGAGCGAGAGGCGGAGACCGATGAGGATCGTCCCAAGATTGCGGGGGTGATCTACAACCGGCTAAAGAAAAATATGCGGCTCCAGATAGACGCGACGGTGCAGTATGCGCTGCCCGAGCACAAGGCGCGCTTGCTTTTTGCGGATCTCAAGATCAACTCGCCCTACAACACCTACCTACATGCAGGGCTTCCCCCTGGCCCGATCTGCAGCCCTGGCCTGCCGTCGCTTAAAGCCGCCCTCGCTCCCGAGACAAGTGACTATCTTTTCTACGTTCAGGGTGAGGCCAAGGGCCATGTTTTTGCGAAGACATTTGCTGAGCACCGCGCTAATATCGCCCGTGTCCGCCGGAGTGCCCGCCCATGAGTTTGCTCAAAACCGACCGGATGATCCGCCGCGTCAGTGAGCTGGACTTGGCCTGGCTGCACGGGCGAGGCATTCGCGGGATTGTTTCTGATCTGGACAACACGCTCGCTGCGTGGCACGGCGATGAGATTCCTAGTGATATTTTAGAGTGGCTGGAGGCCGTCAAAGCCGCTCGAATCGGGGTCTGCCTCTGCTCCAACACCCGCCGCCCAGTGCGCTTGGCACGGATTGCGGAGACGCTTGGAATTCACCATGTCCCGGGCAACGCCGGAAAACCGGGGCGAGCGGGCGTGCTTAAAGCCCTGGAACTAATGGCGGTTCTTCCCAACGAGGCCACCATGGTCGGTGATCAGCTCTTCACTGACATGGTCGCTGGAAACCGTGTGGGGCTCACCACGGTGCTCGTCAACCCGCTGGCTGACCAAGAGTTTATCGGCACCAGGCTCATCAGTCGCAACGCCGAAAAGTTAATTTTGCGCGGCGAGCGTGCTCGGCCAAAATGAACCTCATTTGTCGCCTCGTTGCCACGGACGACGACCTCGCGGCGTGTCTGTCGCTACGACGTCGAGTGTTTACCGAGGAGCAGTGCGTCCCTGAGGAGATCGAGCGGGATTGCGATGATGCGTCGGCGCTCCACTTTCTGGCCTGGGAGAGCAACACGCCCGTTGCCGTGGCACGGGTCGTCAATAAAGGCTACAGGGTTGCGAAGATCGGGCGGGTGGCGGTACTTTCAGCGCGGCGTGGTGAGGGAATCGGGGGGGCGCTGATGGAGTTTGTTCTTACGACCCTAGTCGAATATGGCTTCACGCAGGCGCTTCTGCACTCCCAGGAACCCGTGGTGGGCTTCTATGAGAAACTAGGGTTTGTCATTGAGGGCGAGCGCTTCTTTGAAGCCGAAATTCCTCACTTCGCTATGTGTAGACGTCTCTATTCCACGGGGTAGACGGCTTCGACGCGCCCATCAGGGTGGCCCAGGAGCATTCGCTTTGCCAGCCCGATAAAGATGCCCGTCTCCACAACACCGGGCATAATCTTGAGGCGTTTGTCTAAGATTGCGGGCCGCTGGATGATCCCAAAGGGCAGATCGAGAATATAAAGGCCGTCGTCGCTGATAAACGGCTCCCCATTGGCAAGAAGGCGCAGATGGGGCGTAACTTCAAACTCCTCTTTGAGCTGGCTGACCAAATTCTGTGTGGCAAACGGCACGATGGCGATGGGCAAGGGAAAGGCTCCGAGGTGCGCCACACGCTTGCTGGCATCGGCTATGACCACAAGCTCCCCGGAGGCCGCCGCCACGAGCTTCTCGCGGAGTAGGGCACCGCCGGCCCCTTTGATCAGATCGAGCTTGGGATTGGCTTCATCGGCACCGTCTATGGTGAGGTCCGGACGGGTCTGGGGGGTCAGCGGCACTAAGGGGATTCCCCAGCGCAACGCGTGGGCCACGGTCGCTTCCGAGGTAGGAATGCCACGAATTTTCAAGCCCTCGGTTTGAACACGCCGCCCGAGTGCCTCAATGAAAAAAGCCACGGTTGAGCCCGTTCCGATCCCGACAATCATACCGTCGTGAACCAGCTTAGCCGCCACTTCTCCTGCCGCCTGCTTACCGATGTTTGCGTCGCTCATTCAGTCATCTCTGTGGTTGCCACTAGCTAGGCTTATTTGCGGAGACAAAGAGACTTCCTATTTTTCGGTGAGAAGCATCTAGTACGGGATCAAATTCTCGGAGTTGGACATCGGTAAAACCAACATCCGTAAGCATTTTATGTGCAGTTTCGAAATCGTAGGCAAATTTATGCTCTTCTGATTGCCTGAAATGGAAATTAATATGTTCCATTGGAGTCGTGCAGTAGTCAGGGTGCCATTTATGGATGTTACATTGCTCGATATAGCCTTCTTTTCCTTTAGATATATAATCTTTGAGTGGCCACTCTGTTTCGGGGACGCTGAAATGAAATGTTCCTCCTGGCTTTAATATTCGTAAACATTCTTTAACTAATTTATAAGCCGATGTAGGGTATTCAAAGTGTTCTAGGCAGTGCTCTGAAAAGATGAAATCGCAAGATCCAGATTCAAAAGGGAGATCTTTTCTTAAATCCAGAGTGACATCACCTCCAGGGAACAAATCAACATTCAGAAAACCCTCTTTTTTTTGATCACCTGAACCCAGATTAATCTTTGTTGGTTTATAGAGTGAGTGTTTTTGTATATACTGAAGGCCTTGACGATGGTACACGGAGATGCGGCGCTCGGTAAAGATGACACGCCAAGCGGCTTGTTCCGATGGTGAGAGGAATCTTCCAAAGAGTTTGAAAAAGAGTGTTTCCATTATTGATTCTTGTGTTCTGAGAGGGGGACACCATCCAGTAGAGCCCCTAAAAATTCAGGGGCTCATTAGGAAGAAAGACTAATCTTTAAAGGGACTCGCGGACACTGGAAAGCTGTCCGGCGCTGCCTAGGAGTTCGTTGCGGCTGGCGATGAACTTTGCGTACTCGACGATGAAGATCTTGCCGGGGGTGCGCAAATCAAAATCGCTGGGTTTGTCCTTGAAGAACTCGCGATGAACACGAGTCCAGACTAGGCGGCCGTCGGTGTCAATGTTCACTTTGCAGACACCTAGCTTTGCAGCGGGCAGATACTGTGCGGTGTCTACGCCTTTAGCACCTTTAAGCTCGCCACCTGCGGCATTGATACGCGCCACTTCGTCTTGAGGAACCGAGGACGAGCCGTGCATGACGAGGGGATAGCCGGGAAGCAGATCCTGGATAGCTTTCACGCGGTCGAAGTGGATTCCTTGGCCGCCCGCGAACTTATAGGCGCCGTGGCTGGTTCCAATGGCGCACGCGAGCGAGTCGCAGCCGGACTGCTTGACAAATTCCAGGGCCTCGTCGGGATCGGTCAGGCAGGCATTTTTCTCGTCTACTTGCACATGCTCCTCGACACCTCCCAGCATGCCCAGTTCCGCCTCGACTGAGATTCCTTTGGCATGGGCTGCATCCACAACGCGCTTGGTGATGGCGATATTCTCCTCAAATGGGGAGTGGCTAGCGTCAATCATCACTGAGCTATAAAAGCCTGACTCGATACACTCATAGCAAGTCTGTTCATCGCCATGGTCTAAGTGCACCGCGAAGATCGCCTCGGGGAAGATCTCCTCTGCGGTGCGGATCATGGCCTCCAGCATGCGCTTATCGGCGTAGCTACGTGCGCCTTTGGAGAGCTGAATAATAAAAGGAGCCTGGCTATCAATGCAGCCTTTGAAAAGGCCCATGATCTGCTCAAGGTTGTTGATATTGTAGGCACCCAGGGCGTACTTGCCGTACGCGTGGGCGAAGAGTTGTTTGGTTGCGACAATCATTTCGGCCTCAGTGTAGCGCATCCAAAAAAAAAATTCCACCCGGGCCTTGACAAACTGACTGACCAGACGGTATTTTAAAAACTGACCGGACGGTCAGGAATTACCATGAGAAAACCAGAAAAACTAGAGGAGCTACTCAATGCCGCGCACAACGTCGTTATGCGCGATGGGGTCACGCGACTCACGCTGGAGCTGGTGGCGCGGGAAGCGGGGGTTAGCAAGGGCGCGGTGCTCTACTACTTCCCCACGAAAAACGCACTTATCGGCGAGATGCTCAAGACCCATCTGGAGCGCAATCGCCAGCTCTGGATGGACTGCCTCGCACAGGAGCCCGAAGGCGTGCCGGGGCGTGTGACACGGGCCTGGATCAAAAGCGTTCGCCACTGTGCAGGGGTGAAAGCGCAAGAAGGGGCAGGCATGCTCGCTGCTATCGCTAACGATCCTGCGCTTTTGCGCATCATTCATGAGCGAATCGCTGTCTGGAAACAGGAACTCGAAAACGACGGCTTGCCTGCGGAGCGCCAGCAAGTGATTCAGTACGCTATGGATGGGATCAAGTTTTCCGAGCTCATGGGGATGAATCCTCCCGAGGGCGCGAATCGGGATCAACTGATTGACTATCTCCTGAAACTGGCGACCCCAGGGTCGTCTCTCTAACAACCTAAAATAAAAATGAGACATCAAAAAAAGACTTTCTTTCTCCTCCTAGGCGTGACATTCCTGCCGCTGGTGAGCTGGTCACAGCAGCAGCCCCTCACTCCGATTCGTACTCTTGAGGAGGCGCTCAAGCTTGCTCAGGAGAAGAGTCCCAGCCTGCGGCAGTCCAAAGAGCGTGCGCTCAAGACCCAGCAGACCATCAATCAGATTCTTGCGGGGCGCAAGCCACAGGCCAGTGTGCGCGCCAGCTACACGCGCCTGCTCAACGGTGGTTCCGGTTTTGGCGGTGGGGGCGTGGCGGGTGGCGGCGCGGTGCAGAATCCTTTCCCCGTCCTGCTCCAGAACGCTCCCCCAGGAGCGCAGCCTGTTCAGTTGCCCGCTGCAAGCCGTGCAGAAGCAACTCCTACCCCCACTCCCCCCGCGAGCTCGGGTGGTTTTGGCAGTGGGATAGATCTGAATCAGCAGTCCGTGAGCCTGAGCATCTCGCAGAACCTTGATCTGGCGGGCGTGATTAAGCTGGCCAATCAGCTCGGGGATCTGGAGCTTGAGGTTCAGGTACTGGATTACCAGCGCTTGTTAATGGACACGAAGTACACGGTTCGTAGCGGCTACTACGGCCTCTTGCGAACCGAGTCGCTCTTGAAGGTATCGGCTGCCGCAGTGGCGCAGAGTGAAGAAGCCCTCAAGGTGGCACGCTCGCAGTTCAATGCCGGAACAGTCGCGCAGTTCGATGTGCTCCGGGCGCAGACCCAGCTTGCCAATAACCAGCAGAGCCTGATCTCGGCGCGTAATCAAGTGCAGCTCTCTAAGAATGCTTTTGCCAATAGTCTAGGCGTTGATCCAGGGACACCCGTTGAGCTTGCTGCCCCGACCCAGATGAAAGAGAAAGATCCACTTCCTACACTGGATGAGGCCAAGCTCATCACGACGGCGCTCGCAGCCCGGCCCGAGGCGCGGCAGACGGAGATCTCTCTCACCAAAGCGGCGAAGAATATCCAGCTCTATGGTAAGGGGCTTGCGCCTTCGCTTGCAGCAGTGCTCTCCAGCACTTACAACCCGAACCCGGCCTTTATCAGCAATTCGACCACGGGCTCTCTCTCGGTAGCACTCACGGTTCCCCTGAGCGATGGTGGGTCGTCTAAGGCGCAAGCGGAAGCCGCTCGTTCTGATCAGCGCGCCGCCGAGATTCAGAAAGAGCAGTTCCAGCACGGTATCAAGGCCGAGGTGCAGCAGGCCATTATCGCCGTGAAAGATGCCCACGAACGTGCTCAAACAGCCTGGGGAGCCGTTGATCAAGCCCGCGAGGCGTACCGCATTGCGCAGGTTCGTTTCCGTGAGGGCGTGGACACTCAGCTCTCTGTAAACGATGCGCAGACCGCGCTCACCCAGTCTGAAACCAATATTGTCAATGCTCGCTACGACTACCTTACTGCGCTGGCTCGCTTGGACCGCGCCCTAGGAAAAGAATAAAAAAGAATAAAAAGAATGAAAAACAATCTAGCTATCGCCACTGTTCTGAGCCTTGCATTTCTGGCGGGGTGTGCGCCCCAGAAGAAGGCGGACGAGAAGAATCCGGAGCTGCGGGCGGTGACCAACGCGGGAACGCCTGTGCGTGTTGCGGTTGCCACAGAGAAAGAAGTAGTCCGCGCGATCTCCGTGACGGGCTCCATTGCGGCCACTCAGACTGTTGAGCTGGGAGCCAAAGTGAGCGCCCGTGTGAGCTTTGTTGCGGTTCGTGAAGGCGAGCTGGTTCGCAAAGGCCAGCTTGTTATCCAGCAGGACTCCTCGGACTACGACTCGCAGGTACGCTCCTCGGAGGCGAGTATCAAGAGTGCCGAGGCGGGGATTAAGAACGCACAGGCCACGATCGAGAGCGCGAGGGCGGGCCACCAGAGTGCCCAGGTCAAGCTCGCGCAGTCGCAGACCAATCTTAAGCTCACAGGAACCCAGAGCGATGCGGGTGTCAAAGATGCCGAGCAGCAGCTTGCGTCGGCAAAGGCACAGCTTGAGATCGCCAAAAAGCCTCAGCGCACCCAGGAAGTCGCGGTCGCCGAGAACGCCGTAGCGCAGGCACAGGCCAACTACGAGCGCGCCGCCAGTGATCGAAAGCGCTACGCGATCCTAGTGAAAGAGGGAGCCGCCGCCCAGATCACGCTCGATCAGTACATCAATCAAGAGCGGGTCGCCAAAGCCGCGCTCGACTCGGCCAAGTCTCAGTTAGAGCTGGCTCAGATCGGGGGGCGCGATGAGTCCGTGCGCCAGGCTCAGACGGCAGTGGCTCGTGCGGAGTGGGGGCTGAAGCTGGCAACGTCTAACACGCAGCAAGTGGATGTCCGCACGGACGATATCAAGGCGGCGCGGGCGGGAGTGAGCCAGGCGAAGGCGGCGCTCGGGCAGGCACAGGCCGGGCTCTCCTCGGCGCAAGCGCAGCTTGCTCAGGCACGCGCCGGGCTGGCTTCCGCGCAGCAGCAAGTCTCCAATACGAAGATTTTCTCCTCACTGGAGGGGATCGTCTCCAAACGAAGCGCCGAGGTCGGGCAGCTTGCCGGGCCGAGTGGCTCTCTTTTAACGATTGTCGCGCTGGATACTGTCTTCTTTGAGGCGCAGGTTCCCGAGACCGAGATCGCGCAGGTGAGGCTAGGGATGCCGGTCACGGTGGCAGTGGATGCGTTATCGGGGCGAGCCTTTGCGGGGCAAGTTACTAAGCTCTACCCGACTGGGAGCACATCAAGCCGGAACTTTGTGGTGCGGATCGCGGTTCCGAACACGGCTCGCATGCTGCGTCCTGGGATGTTTGCACGGGGCAGCGTGGTACTCGAAAAACGGCGCGGAGTGCTTGCCGCCAAAGACGCGCTGGTCAAGAGTGAGGAGGGGGAGTTCGCTGTTTTTGTCGCAAACGGAAATATTGCCGAGCAGCGCAAAGTGATCCTCGGCGTGACAACCGCAGAGACTGTGGAGATTCGCAGTGGCGTGCGGGCTGGCGAACAAGTGATTGTTGTGGGCCAGAACTCCCTACGCGATGGGGCTACGATCCGTGTGATCACGGACGTGGCGGAGAAATAACTATGTGGCTGACAAACCTCTCGATTAAACGTCCCGTCGCAATTCTCATGCTGATCGGGGCGCTGCTGGTGATGGGCTTGCAGGGCTTCTTTAAGATGCCCGCGGAGCAAGACCCCCGTGTGGAGTTTCCCTTTGTGAGTGTCAGCACGGTCTATCCGGGCGCGGGGCCAGGAGAGATCGAGACGCTTGTCACCAAGCCTATCGAGGATGCGGTCGGCTCGGTTAATGGCGTCAAAAATGTCACCAGCACCAGCCAGCAGGGGGTTTCGGTAGTCGCAATTGAGTTCCTGCTCAGTGTGAATGCTGATGTGGCCGCTGCCGATGTGCGGGGCAAGGTAGATGCCATCCGTGCCCGCCTGCCCCGCGAAGTGGATGCTCCCACGATCCAGAAGGCCAATACCAGCGCCGCTCCGATTCTTTACATGGCGATGCGCTCTAAGATCGGGCGCAGCAATAAAGAGATCCGTGATCTCGCGGACCGCGTGGTGAAAGATCAGCTCGGGCAGGTCTCCGGGGTATCGTCGGTGATTGTGACGGGCGGCGATCGGCGTGAGCTGCGTGTGAGCCTGGATAAGAACCGCTTAGACGCCTACGGCCTGACGGTTACCGAGGTCGCGTCCGCGATCAAAGCCCAGAACCTCAA
>NZ_JAYUPA010000808.1:0-3266 GCF_043760365.1 Armatimonas sp. | reverse complement strand
TATGATGCTGGCGGAACGGCGGCAGTGGGCAGTTATCCCTCTGGTGTAAGTCCTTTTGGGATGCAGGATATGGTGGGCAATGTGTGGGAGTGGTGCTCTGACTGGTATGGGGGCTACGGCGACAGGACGAACCCAACGGGGCCTTCGTCAGGTCAGTATAAGGTACTTCGCGGCGGCTCCTGGAACGACGTCATCGCGGAGTATCTCCGCTGCGCCAACCGGGGCAGGGGCGATCCGTCCTACGCGAGCAGCAGCTGGGGCTTTCGCCTTCTCCATCCAGGACCGTAATGGTCTCCCTGGCTTTGAACCCACCCGCCTCGTCCTTCGGCACCCTCCCTTGCGGCAAGGGAGGGTGGACGCGAGTTTTACGAGTGGCCGAGTGGGTTCGAATGCGCTTCCTCATCCGACCTGGGCGCAGGGAGAGGGCGAATTGTGGGGTGGTTTGAGGGAATTATGGTAGAGTAAGAAGAGTTTGCGGTGCAGAAATCTCGATGCGAGATTTAGTTTGAAGGGTTTGCTATTTGGTTTGTTATTTACAAGATGCAGTGCAATGAAGAAGCACTGTGGTTTAGATGATACGAGATTTAGTTTAAGCATACTGCGGAAAAATACGAAGCATAAAAAATGGAAACTAGCAATGATTTGAAGACCTATCATGCGCTGATGGACACATTTATCGCGCACTGGACAAGCGTGGACGCGGTGCTGGGAGGCGCACCGCTGGTGCTCCCGGACGGGACGAATCGGGCGGCTTTTTTGGCGGCGAAGGCGACTCTCACGGCGGCCTACCAGAGCGTCGAGAGTGGCGATAACCAGGCGCAGACCTCGGCTGCGGACTGCCTGCGGCTCAAGGGCGAACTCCTGCCGCAACTGTCACAGTTCAAGGCAACGGTCGGTGGGCTGCTGCCTGGCACGCGCTATGCTGCTGCCGTGACCAAGACCCCTCCCAAGACCTCCTCGCAGGGCGTGATTGTGAAAGCCGTGCAGGACACCCTCACGCTCTGGACGCAGATCGAGGCCGATAGTGCTGTCACGCTCTCCAAGCCGCTCACACTGGCGGACGCGACCACAAAGGCCAGTCTTGAGGCCGGGTTCGTGGCGCTCCAAGCGGCCTACGCTGCCCATGCCACCGGCAAAGCGGCGGCGGCAGCAGCCCGTAGCGAGCGCAACGCGCAGCTCAAGGTTCTCGATGCCCAGATGAAGCAGTACCGCAAGACCGCACAAGCCCGCCTCGCCAAAGGCCACCCCCTTCTCGCCAACCTCCCCAGCGTTTCAAGGTAACAGAGAGTCCCCCCGCCGGGCGGGGGTTAGGGGGCGGGCAGCACGCCGCTCAAGCTGAATGAGCGGCGGGGGCTCGCTCTTGGCGGCGGCGCAGCCTTTGCAGCCCGGGCAGTTTCCGCCTTCGCCGGATTTTAGGCGTGTCCAGCCTCGGTGCGCGAGATAGAGGGCGGCGCTGAGAACGAGTAGATAAACGAGAACTTCTTGCATCTTTAGTACCCCAAAGCCTTTCCGATCAAGTGAATGATCCAGGTGACGACCCACGCTAAGAACGTCATGTAGGCGAGCTGAAAGAGCGGCCACTTCCAGGAGTTGGTCTCGCGCTTGACCACGGCCAGTGTGCTGATGCACTGCATCGCCAGCACGTAGAACACCATCAGGCAGATTGCGACGAGCGGCGTGTAGGCAGGTGAGCCATCCGGGCGCTTCTCCTCGCTCAGCCGATCCTTCAGGGCCTTTGCCTGCTCGTTTTCGTCATCGCTCTCGGCCTGGTAGAGGATCGCCATCGTTGAGACAAAGACCTCGCGGGCCGCAAACGATGCCACCACACCCACTCCCATTTTCCAGTCAAAGCCCAGTGGTGCGATGACGGGCTCGATGACATGACCGAGCTTACCCGCATAGGAGTTTTCCAGTGCGACGGATTTTGGGGTCTCCGGCGCGGCCTTGGGGTAGCTTGCCAGAAACCAGAGGAGCGTGGAGAGCGCTAAAATCACGGTTCCGGCGCGCTGCACGAACTGTAAGGCCGTCTCTCCTAGGCGAAACCCAAGCGTGCGCCAGATGGGCTTGCGGTAGGGCGGCAGCTCCAGCAAGAAAGCGGGGGCTTCACCTCGCAGTAGTGTCTTATGGAAAAGTGCCGCCATGAGAAATGTGGCCAGTGTCCCGAGTGCGTACATCGAAAATAATGTCGCGCCTTGGAGCGTCAGCAGTGCGAACGAGCGCGTGCCAATGTGAAAGCCGATGAGTGTGGTCTTCGGGATAAACGCTGCGATGAGCAGGGAGTAAACGGGCAGGCGGGCCGAGCAGCTCATCAAGGGGGCGACCAGAATGGTGAGAAGGCGGGCTTTGTGTGACTCAATCGTGCGGGTGGCGAGAATGCCGGGAATGGCGCAGGCGTAGCTGGAGAGCAGCGGAATAAACGACTTGCCGTGCAGCCCAACGCGGCTCATCAGGCGGTCCATCAGAAACGCGGCACGGGCGAGATAGCCGGTGTCTTCCAGGATCATGATGAACAAAAACAGCAAGAGAATCTGCGGCAGAAAGGTGATTGTGGTCCCAACGCCGCTGAGCATTCCCTCGGTGAGCAGATCACGTAAGGATCCTTCAGGCATCACGGCTTGAATGCCGTGTGAGAGTGCCACAATCGCGGATTCAAGCCAGCCCTTGGGAATCTCCGCCCAGGTGAACATGGCTTGAAAGAGAACCGCAAGGATCCCCAGAAAGATGGCGTAGCCCCAGAACTTATGCAGAAAGAGGCGATCCAGGCGCTCCGTGATGGTGGTGGGGGGGCTCTCGGCGCGACGGACGGCCCTCTGAACAATCCGGTTGATCTCTCCGTAGCGTGCTTCGGCAACAGCCGTGGCGGTGTCGTGGCCTTCACGGGTTAAACGCTCGTGGTCGCCGTGCAGGTGAGAGAGGATCTCCGGGCTCCAGCGGGTGGTCTTGGGAGTCGACGGAGCCCCGAGCAGGAGCACGGCTTCGGAGAACGCGGTCTCTGGGGCAAGGTCATGCTCCGTGGTGAGGAGCTCGGCAAGCTCCTTCGCTTCCTCCTCAACACTCTCAGGGAGGAGCCAGCGGCGTACCGGAGGCACAGGCAGTGGCTTTGCAAGCATTGCACGTAGCTCACTGAGTCCCGCGCGGCTCGCGGCATGGATAGGAACCACGGGGAAGCCTAGCTCCTGGGACAGCGCGTCCGCGTCCACCTCCACCCCACGCCGCGCTGCCGTATCGCCCATGGTAAGAGCCACGACCAAGGGGAGCCCCAAATC
>NZ_JAYUPA010000807.1:0-9311 GCF_043760365.1 Armatimonas sp. | reverse complement strand
CGATCCGCTCCTGAATACGCTTGATCTCGCTCTGCCGGTGGTGCACCCAGTCGTCCCAGAGCTTGCCGGTACTGGGGAGGCGCTCTCTGGCAATTGCGAGCCCCTTGAGGGTGTATTCGAACTGCTCGCTCAGCAGCGTGCCCTGCTGGAAGGCGGAGAGTTTGTAGCGGTGCGTCCAAGTGACAAACGGGCCTTCGACTTGTTGAAGACAGAAAAGACGTGGGGAGTCTAGCTCACTCACGGTGGCCGTAATATCCCCCCACGGGCCGCCGCGAAAGAGCACGAGCGCTCCAACACTTTGTGCCACGCCCGTCGCCTCTTCTTTCTGATCGTCGGGGCAGACACGGGCATAGTTGCTCAAATCTGTCACGAACGCAAAGATGGCTTCGGGGGGACGCTCAATATAGAGCTGGTACTGGCGGCGAATGGGCGATGACACAACTCTCATTTTATCCTATGCAATGCCGTAACCAACAGGAGCAAATTGCCGTCTCTTTTTCAGGATGAAATCTCTTGCATTTCTCGTCTCTCTGGCTGCTCTGGTAGCCTTGCCTGCGCTTGCACAAGTCACGCTACAGACCGGGTTGGAGCAGCTCGACTGGGATCCCGTGCGCCGTGGTGCACTACTGCTGGTCGCACCCAATACGCTGCTACTCACAGGAAAGACCCCGCTCCCGCCTCCCCGCAACGGCTACGGCCTGCCGGAGCTGGTGGGTTATTTCGAGCAGCAAGTGGTGCGTTTTCCCACCCTCACCACCGCCGGACCCACCCTGATCACCGAGCTGCGCGTCCCTGATCGCGTCGAGGATCTGCAGCAGGATCTCTACCGCACCCGCTTGCCCCACGCTTTTCTGGCGAGCCTCAGTCCGAGCCAGATGCAGCAGGCCGCCGGAGCGCAGGGTATCGGTTACGCCGAGCTGAGTGATGCACGGCAGAGGGCACTCTGGGAGAAGCTATTTCCCACGAACCTGGATTTTCGTGGGAGCAATGCCGTGCCCCCCGCAATGGCCGCCGGGCAGACCCCCTGGTATGGTAAGCAGAGTCTGCCCGTGCTCGCCGTGGGCACCCAGCGCACGTTTCGGATTCGCCTCCGCTGCGATCTGACTCTTTTGGCACAGCCGGGAAACTACAGTGTCTCTCTGAGCGAGCCTCCCAGCGGATTTGTCCAGGTGGCACTTCGGACGCTTCCCGTCTCTCCCGACAAGCTCTCGGAGTACCAGCGTGCGCAGGCTAAGGGAACATCGGGGACGGGGAAGGTGCTGTATCGTCGTCCGCCCTCGGATCTGGATCTCTCTCAGGAGCGCTTTGCGGTTCCTCTCTCACTGGCCGATGCAAAAACGGTGGGCGACGTGGTGCAGCGGGCGGCAAAAGCGCTCCGGCTGGAGCTCTACGCCGATGCGCGGCTGGCGAGCCAGCCGGTGTTTATTCGAATCGCCCCCGGCCAGAGTGTGAGCGCTGCCGACGCACTAAACGCGATCTTGCGGGCGAGCGCGACCACGGTTCGTCGCCTACAGGCCGGGCAGAGTGTTGCCTTTGTGATTACTCATGACCGAGTGCCGCTGGGGAATACTTCCGTCACGCTCTTTGATGGGATCTTGCCCCAGGAGATGGGCAAGATGCAAGAGCAGATGTCCGATGACAAGGCCCAGAAGCTAGCACTGGGGAAGCTGCGGCAGGCAAAACTGCTCACGACACTGCCGCGCGCGGCAGGGGCAGGTGTCTCGGAGACAGTCTGGCAGGCAGCGCTGGAGGGCAAAGATGCCAAGTTCTCTCTTACCGAACTACCCGGTGATGTGAAGGGGAAGATTGAGGCCGCCTGGTCAGCACGTCAGGGACGGCCTGGTCCGAATGGGGTTCCGCCGCCTGCCGCTCCCCAGAGTGCGTTGCCAAAGCTGCGGGTAAACGTCCAGGTGCTCTGCCCGTCACTGGGCGAGGCGCAGCTCAGTGTCCTCACGCTCAGTGATCTGACACCACAGCCGGAGATACCTCTGGTCAAGCTCCCGGAAACCATCAAGACACGCGGCCTGCGCGTTCGCTCCCCCAAAACGCAGGAGGAGGCGAAGCAGCTTCTGGCGATGTGTAGAGCGCGGGGGGTGACGGTGCTCTATGTGGCGCTCTCGGGCGATGCCAACGACGACCGAGGAATGAGCCTGCTCTCTGCGGAGAAAGACACCCTGCCGCTGGTGCCCACTCTCTCGCCGCTCATGCCTGCCCCCACCGACACCCCGCGCGAGCGGGATATCAGTGTGACAGGCCGCACGGCCTCTGAGATGGCACAGGGCCGCCCGGCGCTCAGTGCCATCGCGCAGATCATGCCCTTTATCGTGCCGCTCTTTGAGCAGATCACGCACCTGGATGCCCTCACCCCTGAGGCTGTCCCCGTGGATCGTTTCGCGGAGCGGGTAGCGCGGCTGGCGGCTCTACCGGGGGTCACGCAGATTGGCCTACATGATCTTGCGGCGCTGGGCTATGTTGGCGCGAGTGACCGAGGGCTGGAGACCCTCTGGACTGGCGGCTACAGCGCGTCGGAGCGGCTGGCATTCTTGCGTACCCACGGGATAGATCCGTCGGATTTTTTAGAGGTCAATGGCTTCCCTAACACGGGGGAGTTCGCGTTGCCCTTTTTTACGAATAGCGAGCAAAATACCTCCCTCTACGCCGCCTGGAACGAGCGCCGCAAGGCCCGTGCGGTGCAGCTTCGCAAGCGCCTGGAAGCCGCATTTCAAACCGCCCGAATCTCCAAGCCCTTGATGCAGATGGACGGTGGTTTTGTGATGATGGGCAATCAGCAATGGAAGAGCTGGAAGGGCGTGGCGGGGCCACTAAATATTTCCTACTGGGAAGCTCTCACACGCCTCGGGCCCGGGGGCGATG
This sequence comes from Armatimonas sp., assembly GCF_043760365.1. GTDB lineage: Bacteria > Armatimonadota > Armatimonadia > Armatimonadales > Armatimonadaceae > Armatimonas. The sequence goes on along the minus strand of NZ_JAYUPA010000807.1, from coordinate 6,437 downwards.
GCGATAGCCTGGACGAGACTTCCACGATCCGAAAATGGCTCGCGCAGCGCCTGGAGCGCAAGGCGGCATCCTCTGAGGAAAACTCGTTTCCTGAATTTGCCGCGCTCCCTCCCGCCGGTTTCGTCTACGATCTCTCAGATGTTCCTCTAGCGCAGGCACTTGTCTTGCTGGAGGCGATCATCGCGCCTAAAAACTGATCCAGCGCGTCGCGGCCACGGCCTGGAGCGAGTGGAAGCGCACCGAGGCCACCGTGGTTTTGTGTGTCAGGCCACCAGCGTATGACCTTGCCGGGGTAGAGCGCGAGGGCGGCGAGCGTGCCAGGAATCGCATCGCGGTAGGCATGCATCGTGAGAATGTCATCCGTGAGAGCATCGTGCTGGTCACTGAGCCGGTACTTGGCGTCGAAGTGGATGCGCGTGTCGCCAAGCTCCAGCGTGATATCCGGGCGCACGGGGCGTGTCCAAGTGGCGAGTGTGGGGTTGTAGGTGAGGCAGAGTGTGGGAGTCTCTAGTCGTAGCTCCGTGCCGCGCCGTAGAGTGAGGGCGGAGCCGTCGGCAGTAGGCGTCAGAAGCTTCTCGTAGGGCAAGGCGACACCAAACGCCGCCTCCACCGCCTCTGCAACTTCAAAGAAGCACCAGTACTCATAGAGGGTGGCGACATCGCGTCGTCCTGCGCCAAACACATCCTGGCCGCCGTCCCAGCTCAGCCGAAGTGCCTGCTGCGTCGCCAGCCAGGTTTTATAGAACTCGCGGTAGCCGCTCCGTCGCTGCCAGAGCTTGCTGGCGACGGGAATCTGTGTTAGTGGCCCGACCCCAGCAAACATCGGGTGAGCGAGTGCGCTCTCCAGTGGCCTCGCGAGCCACTGCGCCTCTCTCTTCAAGCGCTCCGTGACACTGCACGCCTCCAGGGACTGAATCAACTGACGCAGTACCGCCAAAATAAAGCGGTTCTCCGGCGTGTTGTAAGTCTCGGTGGGGCGCGTGTGTGGCAGCTCATGAGGCACCGTTGCGAGGCCCCGCTCCGCAAGAGGGTGCCCGACAGGAACGGGCTGGCGGGGTGTGGCCGTGGCGAGCCAGCGTACTGCGTTTGGGGTGAGCCGTCGCGCTCGGTTCAGTGGCTGTTGCTCGGCTTCAGGGTAGAGCGTCTGGTGTGGATCGGAGAGAATGCGGCTGAGGCCATGCTGGAACTCTCCGCTCTCCAGTAAGCCGCGCAAGAGGAAAAAGCGTTCCGTGAGTCGGGCGGGATCGGGCTTCTCCGTGGGAACCATCGGCGATGTTATCTCAGTGCGCTGCCGCAAGAGTAAGTCCGTGGCGCGGCGTGCGATGGCTTCGAGCATAAAACGAAAGTCCTCGCGGTAGGAGAGCTTGGCGGAGACGATCTCCATTCCGACGCTTGCGCGTGGTTTGCCCGTTTCATCCTCCAGCACAAGCGTCAGCAAGCCCACCTCATTGCCCGCCGTGAGTGTTCCCGAGTGTGGGTTTGCACGGTGCCGCCGCACCGGCCCGCCCTCATGGAGCCGCCAGTTTTTCGGAGCGCCCGAAAGCGCCCACTCCACAACTCCGTTCTCGCGAAGCTGGATCATTTCTTCGCCAAATGCGGCGGCCTCGGTGGAAGAAATAGAGCTGAGTGCGTCGCCGTAGAGACGGAGACTGGCGGGGCCGAGGGAGACGAGGGAGCTTCTACTCAAATGTGTACCCTCCGAAACCATCTCGGAGAAGCCGCATCTGGAGAGTGCGGAGGGCGGTGGTGGTCTGGGGCCAGTTTTCGGCTTCCGCGAGCGTGAGCAGGGCATCGAGCGCGGGCGCGAGGCGGCGCTGGGAGCCGTGCAAACGGGGAAGAATCTTGAGGCAGAGTGCAGTATCGAGGCCATTTACCCCCTGGCCCCCGCTGGGCGGAGGAATAAGCTGGTGGTAGGCGGCGCAGAAGCGCAGAATCTCGGTGGCGGTGCGCAGGCCAAAACCAAAGTCATGGGCGGTCAGTGTCTCACTGAGGCGTATCAGAGCCATCGTTTCCTGCCGCTCACCTCTCGCGAGAGGCGAGAGTAGTGCGGCTCCCCAGGCATTTCCTTGACCGGTCAGTCGCTCTGGGCGAACGGGCAGGGGACTCTCTAAGAGTGCGGCGAGGCTGGAGCCATCAAAGGTAAGGACACTGGCACGATCCAGCACTTTGGGCGAGAGCGGGTGCGTGGTCTCGTCTAGGTTCACGGTGCCGATGAGAAAGAGGTTGTGCGGCCAGGGAAGCGTTTCGGGCGGAACTCCTCCGAGAGATATCGCCTCACCGGACTCCATTGCGGAGAGTAGATCCGCGCCGTAGCGCTCGATGGGGCTGAGATTGAGCTCGTCGAGAATCAGAAAATGGGGCACCTCGGGCTGCTGGTTTGCCGAGCGCATAAGCTCTAGCGCGGGTGTGGTCACGTAGTGGCTTGGGTCCAGCGCGTCCGGGTAACCGAGCAAAGGATCACGGCTTGTCCAGTCCGGCCCGACGGCCACAAGAACGTAGGGGGCACCGAGCCAGCGTGCCAGTGCCTGTGCGAGCCGTGTCTTGCCTGAGCCGGAGAGCCCGGCCAAGATCACAAAGGGCTTGGCGAGCAGCGCGGCAAAGAACGCCGTCAAGCGCTCCTCCGTGTAGACAAGCCCCGCAGTGGCACAGGCAGCGCGAAACGCGGGCACGAGGTTCGAGAGCGCATGGGTGCTTGTCTGGTAAAGAGGTGCGGGCTCGTTCACCCTCGTCGCGGGTTTGGTGGGGCTGGGCTTGCGGCCTTTGCGGCGGTAGATTGGCTCGGGTTGATCCTCCGTGAGCAGCTCGGTATAGAGGTGTAGGCTCTCGCGCAGGTGGGCCAGAAACGCTTCACTATCGAGTGTCTCGGTGAAGAACTCCTGTGGGTTGTGAAACGCATCGTTGAAGCGGTAGGTGGGGCTGTCCACATCGAGGGCGTTTTCAGGGAGCGGCGTTCGCTTTTGGGTGCTGAGTAGCACTTCGGGTGGGTGCGTGGCGGACTTCATGATCCCCGCGACCAGCCCGCGCCCGTGCGGCTCGACACTCACGGCGACATAGAATCCCTCCTGCACTTTTTGCTCCGGCCCCAGAATGCAGAGCCACGGTACTTTGACAGGCTTGCCCCGCCCCACGGAGACTTCCAGAGTGAAGGGCAGAAAGAACTCGGGGAGCAGCTCTCGCTCTAGCTGCTCTTTGACTGCTAGGAGCGCTGCAAGAGTCTCCAGCACGCGGGGGTCTTTGGTCGTCGCGGCGATGGGCGACTCGTTCCAGGCCGCGCGGCTCTGGCAGAGGGTAGGGAGGAGCTTAGCGAGGTTCATGGGGCCTCAAAAACAAAAACAGCGACCGCACCATCTCCTGGTGGATCGCTTTTGTCTGACTGACTATGGATATAGTATAGCACGTCAGAGGTTGTTTTCGCCACTCTCTTTCTATAGAGATGATTGCTGTTTTCTATTTAGGACTGTTCTTGTGTTTGTGATTATGACTAGTCTGTCGCCCATGAAATAGTTTTTATCTCAGTCCTATTGCTATTCCATGTCTCGTATTTGTCTCATTATTTATACGACATCGCGTCGTGAACCGACCGAAGGGGGCTCTAGGATACGCTTTTGTTGCTCCGTGAGATCGGTGTAGTCGGCGGCACTCGGGTAGTGCTGGCTCCAGGCGGAGTGGCCGGGGCTAAATTTGTAGAGCAGGGCCCGGCGCTCGTGCGATGCGGTCCAGGGGGCGGTGCCATGAATCAGTGCCTCGGTGAAGAAAAGCGCGTCGCCTGCCTCCACTTCGGGCTGGATAACATAGTGCGGGCGACGCTTCAGGCCGCGCACGTCTCCGGGGAGGCTATTCGGGACATTGGATTTATGGCTGCCGGGGACACATAAAAAGCCACCGTCGCCTGCTCTTGCAGGGGCGAGAAAGTACGTGATAACACACAGTCCGTTGCGAATCTTGCCATCGTGGCGGAACTTGTACCAGTGGTCGCCCTCGTGGCCCTCGCCGCCATGTAGGCCACCACCGCCTGCACCCTCGCGCATGAAGATGCAGTAGTCATGATCGAGGCGGAATTTCTCATCAATAAGAGCTGTGAGGTAGGGGACAATCTTGGGGTGATCCATTAAATTCTGCGTGGGCTTCCCCCAGGTGGAGCACCGCGTACGCCGATCCAGCTTGCCATCGTTCTGGTAGGCGAACTTCTCATCCGCGAGAGCGTTCAGCTCAGCAACCTCGTCTGTGCTCAGCACATTTTTGATAAGCAGGTAGCCTTGCAGATCCACCAGGAACTTTTCTTCGTCCGTCATCGTGCCTCCAAAAACAAAAACAGCGATCACACCTCGTTTGGTGGATCGCTTACCTCACCCAGTTTCCCAGGTGACTATGAGTATAGTATAGCATGCTTTAGAGAGAATTCGCCAGCAAAATGATCGTGGCAATTTTGTTTTTCTATGTTATATTCTGATGGATTTATAGCAATATGCTTGATCCAGTTCGCATTATTAGGTGAAGAATTGTTGTTACTCTTCTATATTTGTCTCATATTTGTCTCGTGATTTTTGTACTGCCTCCTCCCTTTTGGGAAGGAGGCAGGCGGAGCGAATTAGAATCGCAGACCGATTCCTAGCTGGGTGTGGCTAGTATTGACCTTGCTTGTCCCTAGTGTGGCCTTGCCGACGAACGTGTAGCCTAGCTCACCAAAGTAGCGCTTGCCGAAGTCCTGGCCGACAAAGACACGGCCTCCGAAGACACCTTTTTCGGTGGTGGTGGTCACTGTCGTATCACCGGTCTTCACGGCAGATGAGGTTGTGAGGCTGTAGCCGCCGAAACCCGCGCCATAATAGAGGGCCGTGTTCGATGCCATGTGTGCTCGGTACTGAACGCCGAAGCTGTTGGCACCCTGGCGGGTCATGGTTGTACCACCTCCGGCAGCATTGTCGCGCTCTCGGCCTCGCATGATGCCATCGCCGTAGAGGCCCCAGGTTCCATTGCCCACGTGCCCCAGATCGTAGCTAATCCCCCCACTCTGGGCGGTGCTGCCCACAAAACTCTTGCCACTCGCCGCTGTTGGGAGCCCGATACCAAAGTGCGCACGCCAGCGCTTTGCTTTCGTCTCCTGTGCCTGTGCTCCCGTTGTCAGAAAACCTATTGTTGTTGCTAGTAAAATTAATTTATTCATTTTTATTATCCTGATTATTCTAGAGTTTTTTCGTGTTATCATCCAATGTTCGGTCAATATAGAGGTGCTTGGGATCAAGCTCGACTTTGTCTGGCTCGTCACCTTCGGTCTCTAAAACGATGCGCCCCGGCTCGGAGGTGACAACGCTCTCTTTCAGACGCTCTTTATGTTTCCAGAGACCGAACGCGAAGCCCGTCGCCACGCCTGCATTGGTCTCGTTGCCCTTGCCATCGGCGTATTTTTTCGTGGCCTGGTAGCGCACGATGATGCGCCACTTGCTGCCCACTTTTTCTTTTTTTGCCTCGTTGATCCGCAGATCATAGAGTGTGATCTTCTCAAAATGATCGCTGAGGAAAGTTTGGTCGGCGGTTGGTGTGGCGGCTTTGAGTGTCTCCATTAGCTCCAGCGCAGTCGTGTAGGGCGGCTCTTGAAAGGCAGTTTTTTTCACAAAGCTCGCCAGCGCCGCGTTGAGTTTCCCCTCGCCGATCCTGTCGGCGAGGGCGCAGAAGGCAATTGCACCCTTGGGATAGTGGATATACTGCTGGTGCTGCATGCTCACCAGCGGATTCTCCTCCTCACGCTCCGTGCCACGACCCCGTAGATAGCGGTCCATATCTAGTTTTAAGAAACGCGCCAGTGCCTCCTCGCCGTAGGTTTTCTTCAGAGTCTGGAGGGCACTGTACTCGGCGAGCGACTCCGAGAGCAGCTCGCTGCCCGCGACATTTGCGCCGAGCACCTGGTGCGCCCACCACTGATGCGCCACTTCGTGCGCGGTGACGTAGAACGGGACATCCAGCGCGTCTTTTTCTGTTCCCACTTTCAGGATAAAGCCGATTCCCTCGGAGTAGGGCACGGTATTGGGAAAAGCCTGTGCAAACTGCTGGTAGGCGGGAAACTCTAGGATGCGCATCTGGCGGAACTGATAGGGACTGAAGTTCTCTGAGCAGTAGGCGAGCGCCGCCTTCGCCCCCGCCATCATGCGCTCCAAGTTGTACTCATGGCCGGGATGATAGTAGATCTCCAGTGCCACACGCTTGCCATTTTTGCTTGTCCACTGATCTTTTTTCACGGCGTAGCGTGCCGAGACAAACGTGAAGAACTGGCGGATAGGCGCGTCCATCTTGTAGCGGAAGCAGCGCCGTCCGTTCTCGCTCCACTCTTTTTCTAAGTAGCCCGGTGCAATGGCGATCTGATCGGGCGCAGTACGCACCGTCGCGGCGAAGCTCACCCAGTCGGCGTCCGTGCCGAGGTAGGTGTTCTGCCGCGCTGCGAC